>DAIMHT010000022.1:0-14176 GCA_036723155.1 Actinomycetota bacterium | reverse complement strand
TCCCCACGGCGGCGAGCGCGTCGGCCACCGCGACGAGCGCCGGGGCCCGGTGGTCGGACCCGGCGCCGTGGGCCAGCAGCACCGCTCGGTCCACGTCCCCGGACGGGCCGCTGAACGCGCTCATCATCGCCTCCGGTCCGCCGCGATCGTGGGGGCACGACGGTCACCGATCATCGGTCGAGCACCGTGCGGCGAAGGAACACGTCGGCGCGCTCGTAGACGTCGATGACGGTCTCGGGCCGCGACCAGCCGTGTCCCTCACCCGGGTAGACGTGCGCGTCGACGGTCCCGCCGGCGTGGCGGACCGCGTCGACGAGGCGCTGCGCCTGCTCGGGCGGCACGACCCGGTCGGCGTCACCTTGGAGGACGAGCAACGGAACGTGAATCGATGCCGCGTGCGTCACCGGTGACCGCTCCCGGTAGCGGTCCACGTCGCGCGGCAGCACGCCGACGAGCCGGTCGGTGTATCGCGACTCGAATCGGTGCGTCGTCTCGGCCAGCGCGACCAGGTCGGTGACCCCGTACATGCTGATCCCCGCGTGCACGAGGTCGGGATGATGGGCGCAGAGCAACAGGACCGTCATCGCGCCCGCGCTGCCTCCACTGACTGCGACCCGGCCGGCATCGCACCACGCGCCGGTGCCGGCGTCGCGAATGCCGGCCGCGACGTCGGCGACGTCGCCGTGCCCCCACTCGCCCGCCAGTGCTTGCGCGAACGCACGGCCGTAGCCGGTGGAGCCCCGCGGGTTCGGTGCCAGCACCGCCCAGCCGCGCGTGACGAAGTACTGCACCCAGGGCTTCCAACCCGCGGTGGCCTGACCGGTGGGGCCGCCGTGCACATCGACGAGCAACGGGGGGCGCGTCCCCGGACCCAGCGCCGACGTGGTCGGGAGCCAGCGCAACCCGTGGACGGTCAGCCCGTCGTCGCCGCGCCAGGTGACCGGCTCGGGCTCCACGAGCCCCGAGGCCTCGAAACCACCGACTGGGCCGCGCGCCACGACCCGTCGCGCTCCGTCCTGGTCGGTGACCGTGACCGCGCTCGGGGTGCGGGCCCCCGACCGCACCGCGACGATGCCGGCCGGGCCCCAGTCGAGACCGTGGTGCCAACCCCGCGCCACGGCGCGGGGACCGTCGGGGCCGATCACCGTGAGTCGACCGAACCCGTCCTCGTTACGGGTCATCGCGACGAGGTCCCCGTCGGGTGAGAACGCGAAGGAACGCTGACCCGGGCCCCAGGGCGGCTCCGCCTGCTCGCACGGCTCGGGCAGGACCGGGCGGGCGTCGGTGTCGTCGGTGGTGCCGATCCAGACGTTCCAGAACCCGTCCCGGTCGGTGACGTACGCCAGCTTCCCGTCGGGTCGAAAGCGCGGTTGCCCGACGGCTTCCCCGGCGTGGCCGACGACCACTCGCCGGCGCCGACCGTCGGGCGCGGCGACGACCACGCGGGACTCGTCCCAGGGCATGTTCGGGAGGTCCCACTCGTGCCACGCGACGGTGGCGCCGTCCGGTGACCACGCCGGATCCCAGGCGTAATCCGCCGCTGACAGGACGACCGGTGGTGAGGACCCGTCGACGGGGGCGACCGCGACCACGCACCGCTCGTCGTCGTCGAGGATGAACGCCACCTGACGCCCGTCGGGGCTGGAGGCCGGCGCCGCGGCGCGGCCGCCGGCCGCCACCAGCGCGGCGGGACCCCCGTCGCGGGGCACCGTCACGAGACGCCCGTCCGCGGCCGCGACGAGGAGGCGGTCGAGGCCGGCCCAGGCGAACCCGCCGCCCCCGTACGCGCCGACGCCGATGACCCCGGTGTCGCCGGTGGCGACGACCGGGGGCCCGGATCCGTCCACCGGAGCGACGACGACGTCGCTGCGACCCCCAAACGCCGTGACCCACGCCAGCCGGGTGCCGTCGGGCGACCAGTGAGGCTCGGCCACCACTCGCGACCACGCGACCATCGCGGCCGAGATCGGGTCACCCACCGAGGATCACGGTATTCGACCGATAGGCTCCCGGGCTCATGCCGGGTCCCGACGAGCCACTTCGCGTCGCGTACCTGGTGTACCGGGGCAACCCCCACTGCGGCGGGCAGGGCGTCTACACGCGGGAGTTGGTCCGAGAGCTCACCGACCTCGGCCACGACGTGACGGTGTTCTCAGGCCCCCCGTACCCCGATCTCGCCGACCCGGACCGGCTGGTCCGGGTCCCCAGCCTCGACCTCTACCGGCCCGCGAACCCGTTCCGGGTGCCGTGGCCGTGGGAGCTGCGCACCTCGATCGACGTCCGAGAGTTCGCCATCATGTGTGGCGCCGGGTTCCCCGAGCCGTACACCTTCAGCCTGCGGGCCCAGCGCCTGCTCGCCGGCCGGCGCGCCGACTTCGACCTCGTCCACGACAACCAGTGCCTCGGCCGGGGCCTCCTGACCATGATGGAACGCGACCACTGGCCGGTGCTCGCCACGCTGCACCACCCGATCACCGTCGACCGGGACCTCGACCTCGCCCACACCCACAATCCGTGGCGGCGGATCACGCTGCGCCGCTGGTACGGCTTCTTGGACATGCAGATGGCCGTGGCGCGCCGCATCCCCCGCTTGGTGACGGTCTCCGAATCGTCGCGGGGCGACATCGTCGAGCAGATGGGCGTCTCGGCGGAACGGCTCCACGTCGTCCCCGTCGGCGTCGACCCGAAGACCTTCTACCCCCGCCCGACGGTGACCCGGGTTCCGGGCCGGCTCATGACCACCGCGAGCGCCGACGTGCCGATGAAGGGACTGGCGCACCTGTTGGAGGCGGTCGCCAAGGTCCGCACCGAGCGGGACGACGCCCACCTCGTCGTCATCGGGCGGCCCAAGCCCAAGAGCCGGATCCCCGCCCTCATCGAGCGGCTCGGCCTCGTCGGGGCGGTCGAGTTCGTGAGCGGCGTCACCACCGACCGGATCGTCGAGCTCTACGCGGAAGCCGAGGTGGCCTGCGTCCCGTCGCTGTACGAGGGCTTCTCGCTCCCCGCGGTGGAGGCGATGGCCTGCGGCGTCCCCGTGGTGGGGACCACCGGCGGGGCGGTGCCCGAGGTCATCGGACAGGACAACGAGACCGGGCTGCTCGTCCCGCCCCGTGAACCGTCGGCGCTGGCCGCCGCGATTCTGCGAGCGCTCGGAGACGAGACCCTGCGCGCCCGGATCGGAGCCGCCGGCCGCGCCCGGGTCCTCGACCGGTTCACGTGGAGGCGCACCGCCGAGGGGACCGTCGATCAGTACCGGGCGCTGCTCGCGGACCGAGCCGCCACCGACCGGACCGTGTCGTGCTGACCGTCGACTTCGAACGGCTGTCGCTTCGGCCCGGTGACCGGGTACTGGACCTCGGCTGCGGCGGCGGCCGACATGCCTTCGAGGCCTGGCGGCGCGGCGCGACCGTGGTGGCCCTGGACCGGTCCGAGGCCGAGCTCAAAGAGGTGCGCGGCGTCGTGGGCGGCATGCTCGCCGCGGGCGAGCTCGCCGACGGCTCGCCCGGTGGCGCGGTGAACGGCAACGCGCTGGCCCTACCGATCCGCGACGGTTCCTTCGACGCGGTGATCGCCTCCGAGGTGCTCGAGCACGTCTGGGACGATCGCGGCGCGATCGGCGAGCTGGTGCGGGTGCTGCGACCGGGCGGGCGGCTCGCGGTCACCGTCCCGACCCGCTGGCCGGAGCGGATCTGCTGGGCGCTCGACCATCGGTACCACGACACGCCCGGCGGTCACGTGCGGATCTACCGCCAAGCGGACCTCGAAGCGAAAGTCGAGGCCGCGGGGTGCTGGCTGCGCGGCTCTCATCACGCCCATGCGCTGCACTCGCCGTACTGGTGGCTGAAGTGCGCGACCGGCGTGCACCGGACGGACCCGCCGCCGGCGGTGCGCGCCTACCACGGGCTGCTCGTCCGACAGATCGAGGGTCGCGCGCCGGGGCTCGTCGTACTGGAGCGAGCCTTGAATCCCGTCCTCGGCAAGAGCCTCGTCGTCTACGCCCAGCGAGTCGACGAGTGATGGGCCGACGCCGCGTGTCGCTCCCGGCGGTGACCGGGATCATCAGCGCCGACGACGTGCGCGCCACGGTCGAGGCGATCGCTCGGATCCAGCTGCCCGACGGCAACATCCCGTGGAATCCCGGCGACCACACCGACCCGTGGAACCTGGTCGAGGCCGCCATGGCCCTCGATGTCGGCGGCCTCCACATCGAGGCCGAGCATGCCTACGAGTGGCTGCAGTCGATGCAACGCCCCGATGGCTGCTGGCACGCCTACTACGTCGGACGCGACGTCAAGGACTGGGCGCTCGACACCAACGTGACGTGCTACGCCGCCAACGGTGTGTGGCACCACTACCTCAGCACCGGAGACACCGGGTTCCTCGAGGAGTTCTGGCCGCTGGTGGAGCGAGGCATCGACTTCGCGCTCTCGCACCAGACGGACACCGGCGAGATCGCGTGGCGCGGGGACGACCCCGCCAACGGCGCGCTGCTGACCGGATCGTCGAGCATCCACGCCAGCCTCCGCTGCGCCATCGCCGTCGCCGAGCGCCTCGATCATGAGCGGCCCGACTGGGAGCTCTCACTCGGGGCGCTGGCCATCGCCGTCGCGCACCGGCCCGATCGGTTCCTCGACAAGGCTCGATGGGCGATGGATTGGTACTACCCGATCCTCGGTGGCGTCCTGCGCGGACGAGCTGCGCACGCGCGGGTCGCGGCGTTCTGGGACCGGTTCGTGGTGGAGGGCCGCGGCGTCCGGTGCGTGTCGGACCGGCCGTGGGTCACGGCGGCCGAGACGTGTGAGCTGGTGATGGCGCTCGACGCGGTGGGGCTCGACGAGCAGGCCCGGTCGTTGTTCACCTGGGTCCAGTTCCTCCGAGCCGATGGTGGCGGATACTGGACCGGCGCCAACTTCGATGCCGGACGTTTCGACGGGCCGGGCGAGCTGTTCCCGGTGGAGCAGCCGAGCTGGAACTCCGCCGCGGTCGTGCTCGCGGCCAACGCGCTCGGCGGGACCGGGCCGACGGCGGGCTTGTTCCGCGGTGAGGGACTGCCGGCCGGCCTGACCGCCGACGAGCTCATCGAGGCCGGCGCGGAGATCGAAGGCGAGTTCATCGCCCGCCGCCCCGAGCGCGACTGACTTAGCGGCGCAGGACGCGCAACGAACCGGTGGTCGTCACCGGCACGAACCCGTCCGCAACGGCGCGACGCCACACCTCGAACGGGGCTTGGCCGCCGTCGGCGGGGTCCTCGAAGACGTCGTGGAACACGAGGAGCCCTCCCGGCGCGAGGTGCCGTGACCATCCGACGTAGTCAGCGAGGGCGACATCGAAGGCGTGGCCCCCGTCGACGAACACCAGGCCGAGGGGTGTCCGCCAGTGGCGAGCCACCGTCGGTGAATCACCCACGACGGCCACCACGGTGTCCTCGAGCGCGGCCGCGGCGATGGTGCGACGAAACCACGGGAGCGTGTCGAGGCGACCCGACTCGGGGTCCACGAGCCGCTCGTCGTGCCACTCCCAGCCGGGCTGGTTCTCCTCCGAACCCCGGTGGTGATCCACCGTGAACAAGACCGTGTCCCGTTCGCGTGCTGCGGCACCCAGATAGATCGCCGACTTCCCGCAGTAGGTGCCGACCTCGAGTAACGGACCCGCTTCGGCCGCGACGAGTCCGGCGTCGTGGAGTGCGAGCCCTTCGTCGTCGGGCATGAAGCCCAACGCGCCCCGGGCATGCTGGAACAGGTCGGGATCCACGCGGGCGGTCAGATCATCGGCGCTTCGGTGTACCGGCCGAACACGTCCGCGAGGGCGTTGACGATCTCGCCGAGGGTCGCGTACCCCTGCACCGCCTCGATCAGCGCGGGCAGGACGTTGGTGGTCGGCTCGGCCGCGTCGGCGCGAACCCGGGCCAGCACCGCCTCGACCCGCGCGTCGTCGCGATCCGCTCGGAGCGCGGCGAGTCGCTTCAGCTGGCGCTCCTCGAACTCGGGGCCGATCCGCAGCAGCTCCGGCGGGGCCTCCTCGTTGCCCTCGAAGAAGTCGGTGACGCCGACGACCACGTTGCGGCCCGTGTTGGTCTTGCGCTCCAGCTCGTACGCCGAATCGGCGATGTTCCGCTGGAACCAGCCCGACTCGACCGCGAGCAAGACCCCTTCGAGCATCGACCCGCTCCCGAACCCGTCGAGCTCCTCGAAGATGGCCTCGGCCCGCCGTTCCATCTCGTCGGTGAGCTCCTCGACGTACCACGACCCGCCCAACGGGTCGGCGACATTCGCCACCCGGTTCTCGAATGCGAGGACCTGCTGGGTGCGCAACGCCAGCCGGGCGGCCTTGTCCGTCGGCAACGCCAGCGTCTCGTCCATGGAGTTGGTGTGCAGACTCTGCGTGCCGCCGAGGACCGCGGCGAGCGCCTCGACCGCGGTGCGGACCAGGTTCACCTCGGGCTGCTGCGCGGTGAGCGACACCCCCGCGGTCTGGGCGTGGAACCGCAGCTGCATCGACCGTTCGGCCCGGGCGCCGTACCGGTCGCGCATCCAACGGGCCCAGAGGCGCCGAGCTGCCCGATACTTGGCGATCTCCTCGAAGAAGTCGACGTGGGCGTTGAAGAAGAAGGAGAGCCGGGGCGCGAAGTCGTCGACGTCCAGGCCGGAGCTGGCGGCCTGCTCCACGTAGGCGAAGCCGTTCGCCAACGTGAACGCCAGCTCTTGCACTGCGGTCGAGCCCGCTTCTCGGATGTGGTACCCGGAGATCGACACCGGGTGCCAGCGCGGCATCTCGGCCTCGCAGAACCGGATGGTGTCGTTGACCAGACCCATCGACGGTCGCGGTGGGAACACGAACTCCTTTTGCGCCTGGTACTCCTTGAGGATGTCGTTCTGCAGCGTCCCGCCGAGATCGCGACGCGCCACACCGGTTGCTTCCGCCGCGGCGACGTACATGGCCAACAGGATCGGTGCTGGCGCGTTGATCGTCATGGACGTCGTGACCCGACCGAGGTCGATCCCGGCATAGAGGTCCGCGACGTCGGCGAGCGAATCGACCGACACGCCGCCCTTGCCGACCTCGCCCGCGGCGAGCTCGTCGTCACTGTCGCGGCCCATGAGGGTCGGCAGATCGAACGCGGTCGACAGCCCGCTGCCGCCCGCGGCGAGGAGTTCCCGGAACCGTTGGTTGGTGTCGACGGCGGTCCCGAACCCCGCGAACATCCGCATCGTCCACAGCTTCGAGCGGTACATCGAGGCGTACGGACCTCGCGTGTACGGCCACTCGCCGGGCAGCGACTCGTCGGGCCCGTAGACCGGCTCGACCGGGATACCCGACATCGTCTCGAAGTCGGTGTCGCGACTCGGCGCGGCATCGAACGCTGCCTGCCACCGCTCGCGCGCGTCGCTCACCCGGCCACGCTACCGCCCGCTGTTACCTGTTACCGGCAGTGAAGCAGATACAGCGTCACAGGCCTCTACTACGGTCGATGAGTGAGGCGGTGTCGCTCGTTCCGGTTTCTGTTGAACCCGACGGCTCGTCAGCGGACGGCGCTAGCTGGGCTGTTGGACTTGCAGTGCGAGCTCTACAACGCGGCGTTGGAGGAGCGGCGCGGGGCGTGGCATTGGGAGCGACGGTCGGTGTCGTATGTCGATCAGTGCCGGACCCTTACTGCCCTGCGGGACGTCCGCCCGGAGGTCCTGACCTCCGGTGTCATCGTGTGTCGGGGGACGCTCCGGCGCCTGGATTGGGCGTTCACCGCGTTCTATCGGCGTTGCCAGGCGGGGCAGCGCCCGGGCTATCCGCGGTTCCGGTCACGGAGCCGTTGGGACTCCCTGCAGTGGGAAGACCGGGATGGGTGGCGCCTCGATCCGGCGACCAAGCGGTTGCACCTGATGGGGATCGGTGGGATCAAGGCGCGTCTGCACCGCCCGATCCGGGGGACCCCCAAGGCCATCACGGTGCGGCGCGAGGGCCGACGCTGGTGGGTCACCATCCGCTGCGTCGACGTCCCCGCCGAGCCGTTGCCTCCAACCGGCCGTCAGGTCGGGATCGACCTCGGGGTGACCGTCCTCGTGGCGACCAGCGACGGGACCCTGATCACCAACGACCGTCACGCCCAACGCGCCGCGCACCGCCTCGCCCGGGCCCAACGGGATCTGGCCACCAAACAACGAGGCTCCCAGCACCGTCGCCGGGCCGTGGAGCGCGTCGCGGCCGCGCACCGTCGGGTCCGGAACCGTCGAGCCGACACGCTGCATCAGCTCTCGCGGCGTCTCGTGAATGACCATGACCTGATCGTGCACGAGCAGCTCGCCATCTCAAACCTGGTCCGACGCCCCCGACCCCGACCCGACGGCGCCGGGGGCTATGCGCGCAACGGCGCTGCGGCCAAGACCGGGCTGAATCGTTGCATCCATGACGCCGGGTGGGGACAGTTCCTCACGATGATTGCCTATAAGGCTGAGAGCGCCGGTAGGACCGTCATCGCGGTGGACCCCCGCAACACCAGCCGAACCTGTGCCGACTGCGGGCAGATCTCGGCTGGGAACCGGCGCGGCGCCGTGTTCAAGTGCCAGGGGTGCGGCCACGAGGCGCACGCCGACACCAACGCCGCCATCAACGTCCTTCGGGCCGGTAGAGCCCAGCAGCACACCGCTGCGTAGGGTCGAAATCCACCCACTACCCTACCGTCCGGTCGCCGCCAACAAGACGGGAGCAGCCATGGGTGCCGGAGAAGTCGTCGCCGCGTTGATCAAGGCGAACGAGGCCCGCGACGTCGACGCGATCCTCGCCCTCCTGACCGACGACATCGCGTACGAGAACGTCGGGATGGGCGTCTGCAACGGGCCCGACGAGGTCCGGGCCCTCCTCGGCCCGTTCCTGGACGGCACCGAGCGAGTCGCCTGGGAGGTCCTCGCCCAGCTCGAACAGGGCGACGTGGTCATGAACGAGCGGGTCGACCGCTTCTTCCTCCCCGGCGGCAAGCAGGCCGAGGCGCGTGTGGCCGGCTACTTCGAGGTTCGTGACGGCAAGGTGAGCCGCTGGCGCGACTACTTCGACACCGCCGCGCTGATGGCCCAACTCACGGGCTGACCAGCCGCGTCGCGGCCGGCTACCCGGACTCGGCGGGGAAGCTCGCCCGGAATTGACCGGTGCCCGCGGTGACACCCCCGTCAACGGGGAGCGCGACGCCGGTGACGTACGACGCGTCGTCCGACAGCAGGAACGCCGCGACCGCGGCGACTTCGGCCGGTTCACCGAACCGGCCCAGCGGCAGATGGCTTCGCATCTCGGTGTACAAGTCGGCGGCGTACCGTTCGAGCGGGCCCGTCATGCCGGTCCCCCGGATCGGGCCCGGGCACACCGCGTTGACCCGGATGCCGTCCCGGCCGAGGTCGAGCGCCGCGGCGCGCACCACGTTCACCGCGCCGGCTTTCGACGCGTTGTAGGCGAAGAGCCCGGGGTCGCCGAACAGCCCCGACACCGAGGCCGTGACGACGATCGCGCCACCCCCACCGGCCCGCAGGGTGGGGACCGCGGCGCGGATGCCGAGGATCACTCCCCGCAGGTTCACGGCCAGGATCCGGTCCACCTCCTCGAGCGGCTGGGTGTCGACCGCCCCGGTGCCCGCCACGCCGGCGTTGAGCACGAGACCGTCGAGGCGGCCGAAGCGGGCCACGGCCGCGTCGACCAGGGCCCGATTGCCGTCCTCGGTCGAGATGTCGGCGGCCGTCGTCACCAGACGCTCGTCGGAGGGGAGATCCTCCAGGCGGCCGCGGTCGGCGTCCACGGCGACCACCGACCAGCCGTCGCGGTGGAGCCGTTCGGTCACCGCCCGACCGATGCCCGACGCAGCACCGGTCACCGCCGCCACCCGGGTGTCGCTCCCCACCGCCGGACGGTAGCCCCGAGCCGCCCGCACCCCCACCCATTGGGGTCCGAGGGCCTGACCGGTACCCTCTCGGCATCGAGGCGCCCCAACCGAGGAGATCGCATGGAGCAGCGTGAGGCCCCGGATCGCAACCTCGCGATGGACCTGGCCCGGGTCACCGAGGCCGCGGCCCTGGCCGCGGGCCGCTGGGTCGGGCGAGGCGACAAGGAGGCCGCCGATCAGGCCGCGGTGGACGCCATGCGCCTGGTCCTCAACACGGTGCCGATGGACGGTGTCGTCGTCATCGGCGAAGGCGAGAAGGACGAAGCCCCGATGCTGTTCAACGGGGAGGAGATCGGCTTCGGGGGCCCCGCCACCGACATCGCCGTGGACCCCATCGACGGGACCACGCTGACGTCGCTGGGCCGCAACCACGCCGTCTCGGTGATCGCGCTCTCGGAGCGGGGCCGGATGTTCGACCCCGGGCCCTGCGTCTACATGGAGAAGATCGCGGTCGGTCCCGAGGCCGCGGACCTCATCGACCTCGACGCGCCGGTGCGGGCCAACCTGGAGGCCGTCGCGAAGGCCCGCGGCGAGCAGGTCAAGGACGTGACCGCGGTCATCCTGGATCGGGACCGCCACGCCGACCTCATCCGCGACTGCCGGGAGGCCGGAGCGCGCATCCGGCTCATTCCCGACGGGGATGTCATGGGGGCGCTGGCGACCGGCTGGCCCGACAGCGGCTACGACATCCTCTTCGGGATCGGCGGGACCCCCGAGGGCGTCATCGCGGCGTGCGCGCTCACCGCGCTCGGCGGGGCCATCCATGGTCGCCTGTACGCCCGCGACGACCGGGAGCGCCGGGCCGCCCTCGACGCCGGCTACGACCTGGAACGGACCCTCACCACCGAGGACCTGGTCGGCGGCGACGACGTGTTCTTCTCCGCCACCGGGATCACCGATGGGGACCTCCTCCAGGGCGTCCGATACCGCGGGGACGGCGCCACCACCGAGACCCTCGTGATGCGGTCCAAGAGCGGCACGATCCGAACCATCCAGTCGAACCACAAGTGGCACAAGCTGCTGCGCTACTCGGCCCTGGAGTACTGAGCGTCGTCCACCGTCGGCGATCGGGTCTCAGCCCCGCCGCAGGTACTCCCACGCGGTGACCGAGAGGCCGGTGGCGTCGAACACCGATCGCCCGATCGCGTGGTCGTGGCGCACCGCCCGACCGAACGCCTCGTAGTCGGCGTTCGAAGCGAGCCCGGCGATGCCACCGATCGGGGCGACTCGGGCCGAGCCGTCCTGGAGATCCTGGCGCAGGCGGGTCACGCTCTCGTCGGTGTATCGGTACGGGTCGCGGTAGATCCCGGTGCGGTACGTCCAGTACGTCATCGGCAGCCACACGTCGACCCACGGGGCGAGGCTCCGGTACGGGAACCGGGGCCACAGGTTGCGGTTGATGACCTCGGTGAGCACCCCGGGGTAGACGATCGCGCCGACCGGGAGCGAAGCCCCGGCCCGGGATCGCAGATGCTGGGCAACCGCGACGAGGCGACGGTTGCGCTCGGTGACGTCGGCGACCTGCTGGGACTCGATGTCGAGGGCGACGCCGTCGAAGCGCTGCCCGTTGGCGCGGAAGCGCACGATCGCGTCGAGGCGGGCTTCGTCTCGAGCCGGGTCAGCCAGCTGGGGGTAGTACCAGGCCACGACCCGGGCGCCGAGGGCGTGCGCCCGGCGCAGCATGTCGGCCACCAGGGCCCGCTCGACGATCAGGTCCGGGGCCCGGGGATCGTCGATGGCGGGCTGCAGGTAGATGGTGCGGGCGCCGAGCGCAACCAGGTCGTCAACCGTGCGAGGAACGATCGGCGGTGGGCCCGGCTGCTCCAAGAAGGCCGGCGCGTACTCGAACACGTCGATCCAGGCCCCGAGGCCGGTGTACGGCCCGGTGTCAACCGACCGGGCTGACACTGACGCGCCGACGGCGACGACGGGCCAGAGCACGCCCGCCAGCGCCACGAGCGCGGCGACGCCGACCCGGGAGCGCACCCCTCGAGACGAGGAGGCTCGTCGCGGCGGTCCCAAACCGACTCAGGCGGATGCGTCCGCCGCGGCGCCGGCGACTTCCAGGCGCAGCTCGGCGCGAGCGAGCGCTTCCGCTGCGACCTCGTCGTCTTCGTTCGCGGCCAGCTCGGCTTCGGCTTGCTCCTTCGCCGCCCGGGCCCGCTGCACATCGATCTCCTCGGGGAGCTCCGCGACGTCGGAGAGGACGGTCACATCGTCGTGGCTCATCTCGACGAAGCCCCGGTGCACCGCGATGACCTGGTCCGCGCCGCCCGGGAGCAACGCCCGAACCTTCGCGATCGACAACGCGCCGAGGAACGGGACGTGTCCGGGCAGGAACGCGATCTCGCCGTCGGAGGTGCGACACACCACCATCTCGGCGTCGCCGCCGTAGAGCACCCGCTCGGGCGAGACCACCTGCACGTGCAGCAGCTTCGTGCTCTCGTCGGCCAACGGGCTAGGACTCCTGCAACGTCTTGGCCTTCGCGAGCACGCTCTCCACGCCCCCGACGTTGAAGAACGCCTGCTCGGGCACCTCGTCGAGCTCGCCGCCGGCGACGGCCTCGAAGCTCTCGACGGTCTCGTCGATCGGCACGTAGATGCCCTTGAGGCCGGTGAAGACCTCCCCGACGAAGAACGGCTGCGACAGGAACCGTTGGATCTTGCGGGCCCGGGAGACGATGAGCTTGTCCTCTTCGGAGAGCTCGTCGAGGCCGAGGATGGCGATGATGTCCTGGAGCTCCTTGTATCGCTGCAGGATCTCCTGGACGCGGCGAGCCACGTTGTAGTGGCGGTCACCGACGATCTCCGGCGCCAGGATGTTCGACGACGATCCGAGCGGGTCCACGGCCGGGTAGATGCCCAGGGAGGCGATCTGGCGGCTCAGCTCCGTGGTGGCGTCGAGATGCGTGAACGTCGTGAACGGCGCGGGGTCGGTGTAGTCGTCAGCGGGGACGTACACGGCCTGCAACGAGGTGATCGAGTGGCCCTTCGTCGAGGTGATGCGCTCTTGGAGCTCGCCCATCTCGTCGGCAAGCGTCGGCTGGTAGCCCACCGCCGACGGCATCCGGCCGAGGAGGGTCGAGACCTCCGAGCCGGCTTGGACGAACCGGAAGATGTTGTCGACGAAGAGGAGCACGTCCTGGTTCTTCACGTCCCGGAAGTACTCCGCCACGGTGAGCGCCGAGAGCCCGACCCGGAGCCGCACGCCGGGCGGCTCGTCCATCTGGCCGTAGACCAGCGCGGCTTTCTCGATGACGCCCGATTCCTGCATCTCGAGCCAGAGGTCCGTTCCCTCGCGGGTTCGCTCCCCCACCCCGGCAAAGACCGAGATGCCACCGTGCTGGGTCGCGACGCGGTGGATCATCTCCAGGATGATCACGGTCTTGCCGACCCCGGCGCCCCCGAACATGCCGATCTTCCCGCCCCGGACGTAGGGCTCGAGGAGGTCGATGACCTTGATGCCGGTCTCGAACAATTCCTTTCTCGGCTCGAGCTGGTCGAACGCGGGCGGCGGGCGGTGGATCTCCCACCGGTCCTCGATGCCGGTCAGCGCGTCGGCGCTCACGTCGAGCGGCTCGCCGATGACGTTGAACACGTGTCCGAGCACGCCCTCACCGACCGGCATCGTGATGCCCCGGCCGGTGTTGCGCACCAGCGTTCCGCGCTTGAGACCGTCAGTCGGCTTCATGCAGATGACCCGAGCCCGGCCCTCGCCGATCTGCTGCGCGACCTCCGCCACGATGGTGATGGTCGTGCCTTCGAGCTCGGCGTCCATCTCGACGGCATGGTTGATCTCGGGCAGCGCGTCGGCCGGGAACTCGACGTCGACGACGGGACCCGCGATCGCGACGACCCGTCCGTCCTTGAGGCCGGTGTCGGAACCCGGCGTGTCAGCGGTTGCAGTCAGGGCCATAGCGTGCTCCTCGGTCAGTGCTCGGCGGCGACGAGGAACCGGTCGGGCTCGGGATGCTCGACACCCTCGTCGGTGCGCAGCGCCTCCGCGCCGCCCACGATCTCCATGATCTCGGTCGTGATCGCGTCCTGGCGGGCGCGGTTCATCACCCGGGTGAGACGAACCATCAAGTCCTCGGCGTTGTCCGTCGCTGCCTTCATGGCCCGCTGCCGCGCGGCATGCTCCGACGCCGCGGCGTTCAGCAGTGCGGCGTACACGCGGGCCTCGGCGTAGCGGGGGAGCAGGCGCTCCAGGATCTCTTCGGGCGACGGCTCGAACTCGTAGGACGCGCCGACGTCGTGCTC
>DAIMHT010000021.1:0-14270 GCA_036723155.1 Actinomycetota bacterium | reverse complement strand
ACGGCCGGCGATGGTGCGCTCCTCGCCTCCGTCCACGTCGGCGGGATCCCCCGGTCAACGAACGGCGGGGCCAGCTGGGCCCCGACCGTCGACGTCGACGCCGACGTCCATGAGGTCCGGGCCCACCCCGTCGACCCGAACCGGGTGATGGCCGCCGCCGCGATCGGGCTGCTCGAAAGCGATGACGGCGGGGAAACGTGGCAGGAGCCGACGACACGCGGTCTCCACGCGACGTACCTGCGGGCGCTGGCCTTTCCGACCGGGGCGGTCATCGTCAGCGCCTCGGACGGGCCGTTCGGCGACCGCGTCGCGCTGTACCGCCGCGCCCTCGACGGAGTCGAATTCGAGCGTTGCACTGCCGGGCTGCCCGCGTGGCTGCCCGCCATCGTCGACACCGGCTTGCTCGCCGCCGACGGTGCACGCGTCGTCGCCGGGACCGCCGACCAGGTCGCGCTCAGCGAGGACGGTGGTCAGCGGTGGACGATCGTCGCCCGCGAGCTTCCCCCGGTGACGGCCGTGGCGCTCCTCTCCACCCCGGGTGGATAACGGCTCGTAACCCGGGGCATAGTCGTCGGGTCCAAGCGTTCTCCCCCCTTCGCGCGTCGTCGGCGCGCCGGGCCCTCCACGGATTCGAGCCTGATGTCGACCCAGCGCCAGACCAGTGCGGTGGCGGTCGCCGCACCCGCGACCGTCACCGAGCGAACCTTTGCTCACCACGGCGCGCCGGCCAGTGACGTCGTGGACTGGTTCACCCGCGGCCTCGCCCGGGTGATGTCCGCCGCCGGGTACCAGGCTCAGGCCGAGCCCGGCCCCGACGTGCAGGTCGTGCTCCACGTCGTCGACCTGGCCCGCCCCCGCCCGTATCGCCGCAAGAGCGCCCCGACCTTCGTGGTCGCGGTCGCCGAGGTGGACGAGCCCCCCGAGGACCTGCTGCGCACCGGCTATCCCGTGCTCGTGCGGGGCCTCGCCAACCTCGTGGTCCTGGTGAGCGACCACCGATCCGAGCGCGCCGCGCACTTCGTCACGCTGGAACAGGGCACCTACACCGTCCGGAGATCCGAGGGGGACGACGCGTTCTTCGGCGCCGTGTTCGACCGGATCGAGCCGCTGGCGTCGTCGCGACTCGTGATCGCCAACGAGTTTCGGGCCGATCTCCTCACTGAGCTCTGGGCCGGAGACGACCAGACCCGTCAGATCGAGCGGGCCGGCGAGCAGCTCGATCGGCTCGATCTGCTCCCCGCTCCGTTTCCGATCGAGGAGCTCCTGTCGGAGCGAGATCTGCGACACGTGAAGCTGCTGTACGGCATCGGCGGTCTCAGCTACGGCAACGTCAGCGCCCGCCGCCAGCCACCGACCGACTCGGAGTACGGGCCCGAGTTCTGGATGAGCGCGAGCGGCGTCGACAAGGCGAACCTGCGCCGCGTCGGTCAAGACGTGCTGTTGGTGCGGGGATACAACCCGGCTCGCGACTCGATGGTGTTGTCGGTGCCGCCCGACATGGAACCGAACCGGGTGTCGGTGGACGCGATCGAGCACTGGATGATCTACCGGGAGCATCCCGAGGTGGGAGCCATCGTGCACGTCCACGCGTGGATCGACGGGACGGTGGCGACCGAGATCAACTATCCGTGCGGGACGCTCGAGCTGGCCGAGGCGGTGGCCGATCTCGTCCGCGCCGCGCCCGACGCCTCCCACGCGGTGGTGGGCCTACGCAACCACGGGCTCACGATCACCGGGCCCGACCTCAACGAGATCTTCGAGCGCATCGACGGGCGCATCGTGCGTCACGTCCCCATGGACTGAACAGGCGCCCGCGAACCGCGAGTTCGCGGCGGGCGGTCAGGACCCGAGACGCTCTAGGAGCAGCTGGCGAAGCAGCTTGGGGTTGCCTTGGCGGTTGGTCGCCGTCAGCGCTTCGTTCATGAGGAAGCCGAGCTTCTTGCCGCGCGCCTTCTCGTCCCCGGCCCGGTAGGCCTGCACGTCATCGGGGTTGGCACTGATCACGGCATCGACGACGGTGGCGAGTTCGTCGGTGTCGCTGAGCTGCACGAGCCCGCGTTCAGCGACGACCTGGCGGGGCCGTTTCGGTTCCCGGAGACACTCGTCGAGGACCTCTTGCGCCTGACTGCGCGACACCGTGCCGTCGGCGACGAGCCCCACTAGCTGGGCGAGGCCGTCCGGAGCGAGGGGCAGCGCTGCCGGTACGAGGCCGCTGTGATGGAGGTACGCCAGCACGTCGCCGATGCACCAGTTCGCCACGTCGCGGGCCGTCCCCTGCTCCAGTGCCGCCACCGCGGCCTCGGCGAAGTCAGCGAGCCCGGGCGCGTCGAGAAGGACCCGGGCGTCCGCGTCGCCGATCTCCCAGTCGGCCACCAGGCGGGCCCGTCGAGCTGACGGAAGCTCGGGCAGCGCGTCCCGGATGCGCGCTCGGTCCTCGGCGCTCAAGACGATCGGCACCAGGTCCGGCTCCGGGAAGTAGCGATAGTCGCTCGACCCCTCCTTCGTGCGCATGCTGTGCGTTCGGTCGTCGGCCTCGTCCCAGTGGCGGGTCTCCTGCGCGATCGTCTCGCCGACCGCGAGTCGCTCCTCCTGCCGTCCGATCTCGAAGTCGATGGCTCGACCGATGGACCGCAACGAGTTCATGTTCTTGATCTCGACCTTGGTCCCGAACGTCTCGGACCCGACGGGCCGGACCGAGACGTTGGCGTCGACGCGCAGGGAACCCTCTTCCATCTTCACGTCGGAGACACCGATGGCCCGCAGCACACTCCGCAGCTCTCCGACGTAGGCGCGGGCCTGCTCGGCGGTGCGGAGGTCAGGCCGGCTGACGATCTCCATGAGCGGCACGCCGGCCCGGTTGTAATCGACCAGCGAATGGTCGGCCTCGTGGATCCGACCGCCACCGCCGACGTGGACGGTCTTGCCGGTGTCTTCCTCGAGATGGGCCCGTTCGATCCCGACCCGAACTCCGTCGACCTCGAGGACACCGTCGGCGAGGATCGGGTCTTCGTACTGGGTGACCTGGTAGTCCTTCGGCATGTCGGGATAGAAGTAGTTCTTCCGGGCGAAGATCGACCGGTCCGG
The DNA here is from genome assembly GCA_036723155.1 of Actinomycetota bacterium. GTDB lineage: Bacteria > Actinomycetota > Acidimicrobiia > IMCC26256 > PALSA-555 > PALSA-555. The sequence goes on along the minus strand of DAIMHT010000021.1, from coordinate 11,186 downwards.
AACCCGGAACGAGAGCGCCGCCGCGAGCCGCAGCGCGTAGTCGACGACCGCGGCGTTCAGGACCGGCAGCGAGCCCGGAAGCCCGAGACACACGGGGCAGACATTGGTGTTCGGCTCGTCGCCGAACTGGTTGGGGCACCCGCAGAACAGCTTCGTGACCGTGCTCAGCTCGGTGTGGACCTCGAGGCCGATCACGGCCTCGTACGAGTCGACGGGCATGTCAGACTCCTCGACCGTGGCCGCGCCCGACCCCCACCGCTACACGGTCCGTCGCGAGCCGGTGCGAAACGGCGTGCACCTCGCCTTCGTCCACGAAGGCGTCGGCGGATTCCCGATCCTGCTCATCCACGGCTATCCCGAGACGAAGCGGATCTGGTGGCGGAACGTGGCGTCGCTCGCCGGGGCCGGCTTCGAAGTGATCGCTCCCGATCTGCGGGGCTTCGGCGACTCCGACCTCGCGCCGGACGGCTTCTACGACATCGCCGCCTACTCGATGGACCTGTACTCGCTCGTCCATGACGTCCTCGGCCATGACCGATGCGTGATCGTCGGCGGCGACCTCGGTGGCGTCGTGCTCTACGACCTCGCCGGGCGCTATCCCGGGTTCGCGGCCCGGCTCGCGTTCTTCGACACCATCGTCCCGCTGCGCCACGAACTCTTCGACGCCGCGGGGATACCGCCCGAGGTCCCGCGGGACCAGCGCCTGACCGCCGATTACTTCATCCGGCAGGGCCGCGACGCCGACGCGCTCCTCGCCGAGCTCGACACCCCCGCCCGACGGCGGGCGTGGGTCGCAGCCATGTACGGGCATCGCCTGTGGGCGGCGCCGGGCCAGTTCAGCCCCGACGACGTCGACTTCATGACGGAGCCGTTCGCGGACGCCGACCGGCTGCGGGCGTCGTGGGGTGTCTACGAGACCGCGTTCGGGGCCCGACCGATGGAAGACGTCCCCCGCGTTGGCGACCCGCTCGACATCCCGACCCTGGTCCTCTACGGCGCCGACGACCACGTCGTCGACGAGTCGTTCCCGGAGCGGTGCCGGGTGGCGTTCACCGAGTGCATCGGGCCGTTCGTGCTGCGCGGCTGCGGGCATTTCGTGCAGTGGGAGGCCGCGGCGACGCTCAACACCGCCCTGCGGTGGTGCTGCGCCGACCTGCTCAACCCCTGACCGCAGCAACACCGTCAAGGCCGTCTGGGCGAGCGGTTCGCCGGTCACGGCGCTGCCGCCTCGAGCGCGGCGGCGACCCGGAACATGACGGCTTCGCCCAACGCCGGTGCGAGCACCTGCACCCCGACCGGCAGGCCGCCTTCACCAGTCCCGAAGGGGACGCTGATCCCCGCGTGCCCGGCCAGGTTGGTGGGGATGGTGCACACGTCCGAGAGGTACATGGCCAGCGGATCGGCGGTCTTGGCGCCGATGGCGAACGCCACCGTCGGCGAGGTCGGCGCCAGGAGCACGTCGCAGCGCTCATAGACCCGGGCGAAGTCGCGCAGCAGCAGCGTGCGCACCCGTTGCGCCTTCGCGTAGTACGCGTCGTAGTACCCCGCGGAGAGCGCATACGTGCCGAGCATGATCCGGCGTTTCACCTCGGGGCCGAACCCAGCTTCGCGGGTCCGCGCGTTCATCGTCGCCACGTCGTCGGCGTCGACGCGCAACCCGTACCGGACCCCGTCGTAGCGGGCCAGGTTCGACGACGCCTCCGCCGGCGCGATCAGGTAGTAGGCGGAGAGCGCGTAGCGCGAGCTCGGTACCGACACCCGCTCGACGGTGGCGCCCGCGTCCTCGAGCGCGCCCGCGGCGGAGTCGACGGCCGCCCGGACCTCGGCCTGGATGCCGTCGACGTCGGTGAGCTCCTCGACGATCCCGACGCGGAGCCCGTCCACGCCCGCGCCCAGCACCGGGGTCAGGGCAGGAACCGGGTCTCGGGTGCTCGTCGAGTCGAGCGGATCGGGTCCGGCGATCACGTCGAGCAGCAGCGCGGCGTCGGCGACGGTCGTGGCGAAGGGCCCGACCTGATCGAGGGAGCTGGCGAACGCGATCAGGCCGTATCGCGACACCAGGCCGTACGTCGGCTTGACGCCGACCACGCCGCACAGCGCGGCGGGTTGACGGATCGATCCGCCGGTGTCGGATCCGAGCGCCAGGGCCGCGAATCCCGAGGCGACGGCCGCCGCCGAGCCGCCACTCGAACCGCCGGGCACGCGGGTCGGGTCGCGCGGGTTGCGGGTCGGCCCGAAGGCCGAGTTCTCGGTCGAGGACCCCATCGCGAACTCGTCGCAGTTCGCCTTGCCGACCACGACGCCTCCGGCGGCGAGGATTCGCTCGACACAGGTCGCGGTGTACGGCGGTCGCCAGCCTTCGAGGATCTTCGATCCGCACGTCGTGGGTGTCCCGCGGGTGCAGAGGTTGTCCTTCAGCGCGATGGGGACGCCCGCGAGCGGCCCCGGATCGTCACCTCGAGCGACGATGGCGTCGACGGCGTCCGCGGCGCGACGGGCCTCGTCGGCGAGGACCAACGTGAACGCGTGGATCTCGGATTCGCGCTCGTCGACCCGCGCGAGGTGCTCCTCGACGACGTCGCGGGCCGCGCGCCGACCGGACCGGACGGAGCCGGCGATGTCGACGGCCGTCACGGGGCGTCGAGGATTCGGGGAACCCGAAATCGCCCGTCCTCAACCGCGGGGGCCTGGGCGAGCACCTCGTCGCGCGGCAACGACGGGCGGACCTCGTCGGGGCGCGTGACGTTCGTGAGCGGCAGCGGATGCGCCGTCGGCTCCACCTCGTCGAGGTCCAGCGTGGCGAGATCCTGGGCGTGCTCGAGGATGTGACCGAGCTCTCCGGTGAACCGGGTGAGCTCGTCCTCGGTCAACGCGAGCCGCGCCAGTTGGGCGACGTGCTCGACGTCCGTCCGCGTGATCGGTTCCGACATGGTTCGCGGAGTCTACGGGAACGACCTGATCGTCGGCCGAAGGCCGAGGCTACGATCTGCCGACCGAGAGCACGGAGGATGCAGTGGCGAAGTATCAGTTCCTCTCCGACGAGTGGTTCGCGACCGTCGGCCAGCTCGTGGAGGAGCACGGCGCGGACGCGCCGTCCGGCACCGACATTCTCATGAATCTGACGATTACCGACACGCCGTTCGGTGCCGAGCGTCAGCTGCACATGGGCGCGAAGCAGGGTCACGGGCTCTGGGGTCTCGGCCACGCCGACGACGCTGACCTGCAGCTGACCACGGACTACGCGACGGCCAAGGACGTGTTCGTGTCGGGTGACCCCGCGGCGGGGATGCAGGCATTCATGTCGGGCAAGGTCAAGGTGCAAGGCGACATGGCGAAGCTCATGGCCGCGCAGGCGGGCGGCGCGGGGCCGGGCGGCGCCAACCCGCTGCAGACGGCGATCCAGGGAATCACCGAGTAGCCCCGGCGGACCCGGGCTCGGGGATCCGAGGTCAGCGCGCCGCGCGGGCCAGTTCGCCCGGTCCGCCCCGCCGGTCGTCACCGGGAGCGAGCTTGGGGCCCTCTTCGATCAGGCGCTCGACGGTCCAACGGATGCCGTTATTCGAGATGACCTCAGCGAGGACGTACGGCTGGTACCGGGCGACGACATCACCCTGCACGAAGAACGTCTCGCCCGTGAAGGGACAGTCGGCGGTGCCGAGGTAGGCGATCATCGGCGAGATGTTCGCCGGATCCCAGGCGTCGAACTTGGCCGCGTCGGTGGGTGCTTTCACGACGTCCTCGAGGCCGGGCGTCTGCTCCGTCAGTCGGGTTCGGGCCATGGGCGTGATGGCGTTCGACCGGACGCCGTAGCGGCCGAGCTCCATGGCGCAGATGGTGGAGAACGCCGCGATGCCGGCCTTCGCCGCGCCGTAGTTGGTCTGACCCGCGTTGCCGAGCACTCCCGAGGTGGACGAGGTGTGCACGATCGACGCCCGCACCTCCTTGCCGGCCTTGGCGAGCTCGCGCCAGTAGACCGCGGCGTGGCGGGTCGGGCAGAAGTGGCCTTTGAGGTGCACGGCGATGACCGCGTCCCATTCCTGCTCGGTCATGTTGACGAGCACCCGGTCGCGGAGAATCCCCGCGTTGTTGACGAGGACATGCAGGTCGCCGAACGCCTCGACCGCGGTGTCCACCAACCGTTTCGCCCCGTCGAAGTCGGCGACACTGTCGGTGTTCGCGACGGCTTCGCCGCCCATCGCCACGATCTCGTCGACGACCTGTTGGGCCGGCGCACGATCGGCGCCGTCGCCGTGGATGTCACCGCCCAGGTCGTTGACGACGACTTTCGCGCCTTGCGACGCGAAGTAGAGGGCGTGCTCGCGCCCGATCCCGCGTCCCGCGCCCGTGATGATCGTGACCCGTCCGTCCAGTGTGCCCATCGGCGTGTCTCTCCTCGATTCGAACCCGACGGATCGTACGCAACCGGACCCGGACAGGCCGAAGAGGCGGCGCCGTCCGTTCTGCCCCGTCAGGTCAGAGGAACAGCGTGACGCTGGCACCCTTCTTGACCATGGTCCCGGCGGGTGGGTCTTGGGCCCGGACCCGGCCACCAGGCCCGAAGTTCTGGACGTTGGGGACCAGCCCCGCGGCCCGCAGGTCCTGGCTGGCGGTGTCGACGCTCTGTCCCACCTCGTTGGGGACGGCCACCATCTGGGGTCCCTGGCTGACGAGCACCGCGACCTGCGAGTCGCGGGGAACCGCGGTGCCGGCCGGGGGGTCGGTGCCGATGACCTGCCCCAGGGGCACGGTGTCGCTGAACGCGTTGCGGGCCACGGGGGCCAGACGCTTCGCGGAGAGGATCTGCGACGCGTCGGCGGGGCTGCGACCGGACACGTCGGGGACTTGGACCGGGGCGGGCCCGTTGCTGACGATGAGCTTCACCGTCGATTCGGGTGTCGCGCGACCCCCGCCCGGCGGATCGGTGGAGATCACGACATCCTTCGCGATGGTCTCGTCGTAGCGACGCTCGACCGTCGCCACGAAACCCGCTTGGGCCAGGATCGTCTGCGCATCGGTCACGGACCTCTGGGCCACGACCGGGACGGGTACCGGCGGCGGCCCGCGCGAGACCACGACATCGATCTCTCCGCCCTTCCCGAGGAACGCTCCCGGGGTCGGGGTCTGCTGGATCACGAGGCCATTCGGGTCATCGGCCCGACGACGCTCCACCACCTTCATGAGCACGCCGGAGTTGGTGGCATCGGTTGCCGCCAGCCCTTCGGATCGCCCGACCAGGGTCGGTGCCGCGACCGAGCCGGACGACCCGCCGCTGAGCAGCAACGCCGCGACGACGATGATGGCGACGACGATGGCCGCGCCGACCGCGTACGGGACGATGCTGGTGCGCCGACCGTGCGAGGTGTGAATGGGAACGGCCAGGCGTTCCGCGTCATCGACGGTCCCGTCCCGTTCGCGGTTGAGCCCGGGGCTGGTGAGCGCGGTCGCCCCGAGGCTGGTCGGGTCAGCGTCCCGGGCTTCTTCGCCGAGGCCCGCGAGGGGCAGCGGGTCCGGGGGTGGGAAGCGACGTGCCGCGTCGGACAGCGCGGCCGCCATCGTCGCCGCGTCGGGATACCGCTCCGTGCGCTGGGGACGACCGGCCCGTTCGATCACCGCGCCGAGCGCGCCGAGCTCGGGTGGAGCGACAATTCCCCGGACCGTGCGCGCCGCGAGCGTCCCGATCGGCGTATCGCCGACAACGGGCACCTCGCCGGTGCACGACTCGACCAAGACGACCGCCAACGCGTAGAGATCGGCGCGGGCGTCGGGCGGCACCGCGCCGCCTTGCTCGGGCGCGGCGTAGCGGGCGGTGCCCACCAGCGCGCCGACCGGCTCGGTCCAGGCCGCCTCGGCGAGAGCCCGGGCCAGGCCGAAGTCGCCCACGCGCACGACGCCGTGCTCGTCGAAGAGCAGGTTCGCGGGCTTGATGTCTCGGTGGACGAGCCCTCGACTGTGCGCGTATTGCAGCGCGGTCGCCACCTGTCCGCCGACCTGGACGCTCTGCGAGGGCGACAGGAGGGTCCCGGTGTCGAGCAGGGCCCGCAGCGACCCTCCTCGGAGCAGCTCGACGACCATGAACGCGAGACCCTCGTCTTGGCCCCAGTCGTACACCGCCATGACGTTGGGGTGGTGCAACGACGCGGCGAGTTGCGCCTCGGCCCGGAACCGCCGGATGAACCCGGCGTCGTCAGCCAGTCCCGGCTGGAGCACCTTCACCGCGACCCGGCGTCGGAGTCGCACATCGTCGGCGAGGTAGACACGCCCGCTCGCGCCCACACCAATGGGCGCGAGGAGCCGGTAGCGGTCGACGAGGACGCGCCCGACGAGATCAGCGACGGCGCTGCGAGCCATCACTCCAGGCTACGAGCCGCCTCGCCCGATCTTGTGGCATGTGGCCGCGATGCACTGGCCCTCAGACGGCACCGGTACCCTCGCCGGTGGTGTCAACCACGTCGAACCCGCCCGCGTTGGTCACCGGTGTCGGACGCGCGCGACCGCCGCTGTTCAAACACCCCGGACGCGTCGCGATCGTGGTCCTCGCGTTGATCGCGGCGGTGAACCTCGCCGTCTTCGTCCTCGCCCGATCCGACACCTCCCGTGAGACCAGCACCGGGCTCCCGGTCGACATCGTGAGCTTGCAGCCGAGACCAGGCGAGCTCATCCGGCCCCAGGACACCGTCACCGCGCAGGTGCGCACCAGCCTCACCGGGGTCCTCGTCCTGGATGGCCAAGAGATCCCCGAAGACCAGACCGACCGCGTTCCCGAGCTGGGCGAGATCAGCTTCCGGCCCGGTGCCGGGAAGGATCTGCGCCAGTTCCCGCCGGGAACGCACACCCTGGTCGTGAAGTACTGGCTCCAGGGCAAGCCCCGCCCGGCGCATCCGGCCGCGTTCGCGTGGACGTTCCGGGTCGGCGCCTGACCGTTAGGCGACGGCCAGCACCGCCGCGCCCCGGATGTCGTCGTGGGCGATGGCGATGAGCGCGTCCGCCGCGTCCTCGAGCGCGTATCGCTCGACCTCGGCCCGGATGCCGGCCTCCGCGGCCAGCGCCATGAACTCGTCCGCGTCGCGCCTCGTCATGTTGGCCACCGACCGCAGCGTCCGCTCGCGCCAGAGCAGCGAGTAGTCGAACGTGGGGATCGGGGACATGTGGATGCCGGCCAGGCTGACCACCCCACCCGGCCGGACGAGCTGCAACGCGACCGGGACGAGCTCTCCGGCAGGGGCGAACACCACCACCCGGTCGCAGGCACCCGGCGGGAGCTCCGACGCGTCACCAACCCAGGAGGCACCCAGCTCGCGAGCCAAGTCGCGGTGGCGTTCGCCGCGGGTCAGGACCACGACGTCGCATCCCCAGTAGGTCAGGACCTGCATCACGAGATGCGCCGACGCCCCGAACCCCATCAGCCCGACGCGGTCGCCGGGCTGCACCTCGGCGCGTCGCAGGGCGCGGTACCCGATCACTCCGGCACAGAGGAGCGGCGCCGCTTCGAGGTCGGAGAGCCGGTCGGGGACCCGGATCGCGAATCCCTCGGGCACCGTGAGCGCTTCGGCGTACCCGCCGTCGGCGGTCCAGCCGGTGAAGCGGGCCCGCTCGCAGAGGTTCTCCTCGCCCCGCCGGCAGTACGGACAGACTCCGCACGTCTGGTGCAGCCAGGCCACCCCGACTCGGTCGCCGAGGCGCAACCGCGTGCAGCCCTCCCCGAGCGCGTCGACCGTGCCGACGACTTGATGCCCGGGGATGATCGGCAGCACCGGCAGCTCGAGATCACCCTCGATGACGTGCAGGTCGGTCCGACAACATGCACACGTGTGCACGCGAACCCGCGCTTCGCCGTCCCCGGGTGTGGGAATCGGCCGGTCCTCCCACGCGAGGGGGCGCTGCTCCGCTCGGTTCGGCGCGTGGAGGACCTGCGCTCTCACCGGCCGGCCCTGGCACCGGTCGGGCTCACGAGACCGCGAACGTCGCCTCGCCCTTGATCGCCGCCCCACCACTCTCCTGGCGGGTGACGATGAGCTCGAGATCGACGCGCCGCTCGCCGTCCTCTTCGTACCGGCGTCGGACGGTCGCCTCGCACGCGAGGTGGTCGCCGGGCCAGACCTGCTCGCGGAACTGCACCGCGAATCGTCGGACGTTCTCGGCACCGAGCCAATCGGTGCAGTAGCAGCCGAGGATCCCGGCTTGCAGCATCCCGACGGAGAACACCGACGGGTACCCCGCCGACTTCGCGAACTCTTCGTCGTGATGAATCGGGTTGAAGTCTCCGGATGCACCCTGGTAGCGAACGAAGTCGGTTCGGGTCAGCGGCCCGAACTCGCGTCGGGGTGCAGCCGCGCCTTCCTGAAGGTCGTCCCAGGTCACGCCCATGTCACGATCCCTTCGTGGGTGCTTGACCGGTCTCGATCGCGGTCGAACGAGCCTCGGCCACCAGACGGCCTTCCGGGTCGCGAAACTCGGTGACGGTCTCGACGAACGTCATCGTGCCGCCCCGCTTGCCTTCCTTCTCGTAGATCTTGTCGACCCGGGTCTGGAACGTCAGGTCCGTCCCCGCGTGCGGTGGGGGCCCGTGGAAGACGTACTCCTGGCCGCCGTGCAGCAGGCGGCGAAGGTCGATGTCGAGCTGGGCGAGCGGCGACGTGCCCGATCCCATCCAGAAGTTCACGGTGGTCAAGAACGTCGGCGGCACGGGTGGGGTCGCGTCGTCGACGTACGCCGGATCGGCGCTCTGGCAGGCCTTGGCGAACTCGCGGATCTTGCCCCGCTCGAGCGGCATCGTCGCCGGCTGGTCGGTCAGCCCGACTTTGGACTTGTCAACCATCAGGTGGCTCCTTCTCTTCTGGTGGGCCGTGCTCCAAGAGTTGCACGAAACCGTCCTCGTCGAGGGTGGGTACGCCGAGGCTCTCGGCCTTCGCGAGCTTCGTGCCCGGGCTCTCGCCCACGATCACCCAACTGGTCTTCTTCGACACGCTGGACGTCACCTTCCCGCCGCGGGCCTCGATGGCCGCTTGGGCCTCGTCGCGCGTGAAGTGCTCGAGCCCGCCGGTGATGACCAATGACCGGCCCACCAGGGTCAATTCCTCCTCGGGGAGCTCGACCGTGCCGCTCGGCGCGGTCAGGTCGACGCCGGCCTGCCGCAGCTTCTCGACGACGTCCCGGTTGCGGGGGACGGCGAAGAACTGAGCCACGCTCTCGGCGATGACCGGGCCGACCCCGTCGACCGCCGTGAGCTCGGCCACCGAAGCCCGCTCGACCCGTCCGAGATCGCCGAGGGAGCGAGCGACGGCCTGCGCCGCGGCCGGACCGAGGTGCCGGACCCCGAGGCCCACGAGCACGCGGGCCAGGCCACGCGACTTCGACGCCTCAATCGACGCCACCAGGTTCTCGGCCGACTTCTGACCGATGCGCTCGAGCGGGACGAGCTGCTCGACGGTCAAGGAGTAGATATCACCGGCATCGGCGAGGAGGCCGGCATCCACAAACTGGCGGACGCGCTCCTCGCCCAGTCCTTCGATGTCCATCGCCCCGCGGCCGGCGAAGAAGACGATCCGCTGGACCCGCTGCTCCGGACACTCGATGTTCACGCAATGGCGGTCCGCCTCGCCCGGCAGGCGGACGAGGGGTGTACCGCACGCGGGGCAGTTCGCGGGGAACTTCCATCGGCGCAGGCCCCGCGGGCGGAGGCCCAGCACCGGTCCGACCACTTCGGGGATCACATCGCCGGCCTTGCGGACGGTCACGGTGTCGCCCGGGCGAACGTCTTTGCGGGCAACCTCGTCCTCGTTGTGCAGCGTGGCGAGCCCGACGGTCGAGCCCCCGACGAACACCGGCTCGAGCTGCGCGAACGGCGTTGCCCGGCCGGTGCGGCCGATGCTCACCATGATCCCGTTGAGACGGGTCGTCTTCTCCTCCGGAGGAAACTTGAACGCGATCGCCCACCGCGGCGCGCGGCTCGTCGAGCCCATCTCCGCCCGCTGCGCGAGGTCGTCGACCTTCACCACCGCCCCGTCGATCTCGTAGCCCAGAGCGTGGCGTTGCTGGAGCATCCGCTCGGCGAACTCGACGACGCGCTCAATGTCATTGAACGTGTCGATGTGCGGATTCACCGGAAGACCGAGGTCTCGGAGCCAACCCAACGTCTCGTGATGCGACCGCAGCGCCGGACCGCCCTCGAGGACGCCGAGCTGGTAGCCGAAGAAGTCCAGCGCCCGCGAGGCGGTGACGCGAGGGTCTTTCTGGCGGAGACTTCCCGCGGCGGCGTTCCGAGGGTTCGCGAACAGGCGATCATCGGCCTCAGCCTGACGGCGATTGAGGTCCTCGAACGCGGCGAGCGGCATGAACACCTCGCCCCGCACCTCCATCCGGCGGGGCGCGGAACCCCCGACGAGGCGATGGGGCACCGCCTCGATCGTGGCGACGTTGGCCGTGACGTCCTCACCGGTCACACCGTCGCCGCGGGTCGCGGCCCGCACGAGGCGACCATCCTCATAGAGCAGCGAGATCGCGAGCCCGTCCAGCTTGGGCTCGCCGACGAACACGATCGGATCGGTGACGAGCCGGGCGACCCGGGTGTGCCAAGCCCGGAGCTCCGCATCCGTGAACGCGTTGTCGAGCGACAGCATCGGGACGACGTGGGTGACGGGCGCAAACGTTGCCGAGGGTGCCCCCCCGGGACGCTGGGTCGGCGAATCGGGGGTCACCAGCGTGGGATAGGAGGCCTCCAGGCTGCGCAGCTCGCGCATCAGCTCATCGAACTCGCCGTCGGAGACGACGGGATCGTCGAGCACGAAGTAGCGCTCGTTGTGTTCGGCGAGCTCGCGCCGTAGGTCGGCGGCGCGCGCCGCCGCGGCGTCCGGGACTCCGACAGACTCGACCATCACGTGCAGAGTACTGAGAGGGGCCCAAAATTCTGCGGGCTGATCAGGTTCGTCGAGACCGAAGTGGTCAGGCCCGCGAGACTGGTGCGATGCGAATCTGGCTGCTGCGAGCGGCGTGGGTGACGTTGCCGATCACCGCGGGACCCGCGCTGTCGGCGGGACTGGATCATTGGAGCGACGGGGCGCGAATCGTCGCTGCCGTCCTGTGCTGGGCGGCATGGGGCGCCGGTCTCCTCGCCACGTTCGCGCCGCGGCCCGCCGCCCTGACCACGCTTCGGGCGATCGCCCCCGCGGCGCTGATCGTCGCGGTGGTCG
>DAIMHT010000020.1:0-14472 GCA_036723155.1 Actinomycetota bacterium | reverse complement strand
TGGTGTGAAAGTCGGGGGAGGCCCACTCGACGACGTGGCGGAGGATGTCGGACCGGCCGAGCAGGTCGACGGGGAACGTGACCAGCCCCACCCCGTACGGGTTGAGGAACGTCACCGCGAACCCGGCGCCGGTGGCGACGAGCAGCTGGCGTTCGCGGCCCTGGGTGGGCCGGTGCCCCTCGACCCAGCGGCCGACGAGGTGCAACCCGAGGTACGCGAACCCGAGCGCGAACGTGCCGTGCACGTTCGCCCAGCACCAGAACACGATCGGCAGCACCAGCAGCGGCCGGCGACCCACCATCGAGTCGGGGACCTCCACCACCCAGATGAGGACGAGGAACGCCACCAGCCCGAGGACGAGCGGCCGTTCCGACCACAGGGTGCTGAGCCCCGCCAACGCCGCCGCGGTGAGCAGCGCGGCCCGGACCCGGTCCCGGGCTAGCCGCAACGCGAGCCGGAAGGCGAGCACCGCGATCGCGACGCCGGTCAGGCCGATGAGGACCCGGATCCCGAAGCCGCCCGCGACGCGGTCGACCGCGGCGTAGAGCGTCTCGGCGAGCCACGACTGCACCACCCAGTGGACCCCGGGCGCGGTGAACGAGAACGGGTCGCCGTGCGGGAAGCCGGAGTCGAGGATGAGCCGGCCGGTGCGCAGATGCCAGAAGAACGAGTTGTCCGACAGCCGCCCGATCCCGAGCGCCCACCCGAACAGGGCGAACACCGCGGTGAACAACCCGTCGAGACCGGGGGCGCGCCGCGCCGGCCCCACCGGGGGCGGGTCGACGTCGAGACGGGCGGGGCGGGGCTCGGCGACGACCGCCACCGGGCTCACCGGGACATCCACCTCAATGGAGGTTCCCGAGGGTGTGCTGCAGCTGGATCATGGCCGGGCCCAAGATGACGACGAAGATCGACGGGAAGATGCAGAACACCAACGGGAACAGCATCTTCACCGGCAGCTTCTGGGCCAGCTCCTGGGCCCGCAGCCGGCGTCGCACCCGCATCTCGTCGGACTGGGAGCGCAGGATCCGCGAGATCGAGACCCCGAACGTGTCGGCTTGCAGCATCGCGACCACGAAGGTCCGCAGCTCGGGGACGTCGCATCGTTCGTCCATGCCCCGCAACGCGTCGGCCCGACTGGATCCGAAGTTGGTCTCGCGCAGCATCCGACGGAACTCATCCGAGAGGGGCCCCGGCACCGCGGACGTGGTGCGTTCGAGGGCCTGCTCGAACCCGAGGCCGGCCTCGACCGAGATGACCAGCAGGTCGAGGATGTCGGGAAGCTGCACCGCGATCGCGTGCGAACGGGTCTCGATCGCTCGGGACAGGTAGACGTCGGGCAGCATGAACGACACTCCCCAGGGCACCAGCACGAAGACGAACCCGATGAGCCCCGAAAGCTTCAGGCCGAGCAGCACCAGCGGGAGCCACACCAGCCCCGACATCATCCCCACCAGCTTCCAGACCAGGATCTGGTCGACGCTGATCCGCTGGGCGTTGCCGCCCAGCACCAGCTTGTGGGCCACCTGATCTCGGTACCCCTGGGGCGAGAACCGTCGGGCCAGGTTCGTGAAGGTCTCCAGGAGCGGGTTCACGACCCGTTCGCTGATCGGCGCCAGCATCTCCTGGTCGCGGACGTCTTGGATCTGGTACCCCTCGAGGCGACGCAGCGATTCGCGGGCGTCGGAGCGTTCCGCGGTGACGCCCATGGTCAGGAAGCCGCCGATGAGCACGGCACCGGCGAGCGCGGCAGCGATCAGCAGCGGCACCGGATCACACCTCGATCGTCATCATGCGCCGCAACCAGAAGAACCCGATCCCGGCCATGACCGCGGAGATGATCACCGCGATGATCCCTATCGAGTTCTGGAACAGCGTCTTCATGTAGTCAGGCTGGATCGCGAACAACACCAGCGCGAACCCCGGCGGGAACACCCCCAGGATCCAGGCCGACAATCGCCCCTCCGCGGTGAGCGCCAGCATCTCGTGCTTGAGCCGCTCCCGTTCCGTCATCGTCGACGCGACGGTGTCGAGCAGCTCCGCCAGGTTGCCGCCCACCTCCCGTTGGATGCGGATCGCCATGACCGCCCACATCAGGTCGACGCTGTGCATCCGGTTCGCGGAATCCTCCATGGCGTCCTCGATCGGCCGCCCGAGACGACTCTCGGTGAAGCAGCGCTGCAGCTCCCGGCCCGACGGCTCCGGCGCCTCTTCGGCGACGGCCTCGAGACCCTGCGCGAACGAGAACCCGGCCCGCATCGACCCCGCGAGCAGGGTCAGCACGTCGGGCAGCTGCGTCTCGAACTTGCGCAACCGACGCTTGCGCCGCAGCTCGAGGTACACCAGCGGCCCGATGGCGGCGAACAACGCCACCGCCAGCCCCGAAGGGAACCCGAGGAGCAGCAGCGCGGAGAAGAGGACCACGAACACGCCGACGCCGTAGAAGAAGATCGCCTCGGTCGGACGGATCGGCAGGTCGGCTTGCTCGAGCTTCTCCTCGACCCGGTTCAGGAGCCCGACCCGCTCCGCGATCCGACCCGTGAACTCGGCCATGTCCTGCACCAGGCGGGTCTCGGCGAGCATCTGCTCCCCGCGCGGGACGGCCCGCTCCGCCGGTTCCGGCTCTCGCTCGCCGTACCCGGTGAGGCGCCGCTCGAGCCGGCTGCGGTGATCGCCGGTGATGAGCAGCATCGCCAACGCGAACGCCAGCACCGCCGCGGCCATCAGGATCGGCAGCACCAGCTTCCAGGTCGTGCTCACCGCGAGCACCGCGCCCACCGTCGACAGGCCCACGGCCGACCTACCTCCGGTTCCCGGCTCGGCGCGAGACCATGTCGCCGGCGAACAGCGCGTGGTCGAGGGTCACGCCGTAGTTCGCCAGTCGCTCTGAGAACCCGGGGCGGATCCCGGTGCTCTTCAACTCGCCCAGGAACCGGCCGTCGGCGTCGATTCCCATCGAGTAGTCGAACATGTAGAGGTCCTGGAGAACGATGACATCACCCTCCATTCCCATCACCTCGCTGACGTGCGTCACCCGCCGGCTCCCGTCCCGCAGCCGTGACAGGTGCACGATCAGATCCAACGCCGAGGCCATCTGCTCCCGGATGACCCGCACCGGCAGGTCCATGCCGGCCATGAGCGCCATCGTCTCGATCCGAGACAAGGTGTCGCGCGGCGCGTTGGAGTGCACCGTGGTCAGCGACCCGTCGTGACCGGTGTTCATGGCCTGGAGCATGTCGAGCGCCTCCGCGCCACGCGCCTCACCGACCACGATGCGGTCGGGGCGCATCCGCAACGAGTTGCGCACCAGGTCCCGAATCTTGATCTCGCCCTTGCCTTCGATGTTGGGCGGCCGGGCCTCGAGACAGAGCACGTGAGGCTGTTGGAGCTGCAGCTCCTTCGCGTCCTCGATCGTGACGACCCGCTCGTCGACGGGGATGAACGACGACAACACGTTCAGCAACGTCGTCTTCCCGGTACCGGTGCCGCCGCTCACCACCACGTTGAGCCGGCCCCGCACGCAGCAGTCCGTGAAGTGCGCCACCTGCTCACTCATGGTGCTCATCCCCACCAGGTCCGCGACCGTGAACGGGTCGGCCCGGAACCGCCGGATGGTGAGGAACGGGCCCCCGATCGCGAGCGGGTGGACGATGCAGTTCACCCGGGACCCGTCCGGGAGCCGGGCGTCGACCATGGGCGTCGCCTCGTCGACGCGGCGGCCGACCTGGCTGACGATCTTGTCGATGATGCGCCGCAGGTGCATCTCGTCCATGAACCGCACGTCGGTGCGGATGATCTTCCCCTCGCGCTCGATGTACACGTGCTCCGGACCGTTGACCATGACCTCGCTGACCCCCGGGTCGCGGAGCAGCCGGTCGATCGGCCCGTACCCGAGGATGTCGTCGAACACCGACTGGACCAGCGTCTGCCGTTCCGCTTGGCCGAGCGCCAGCCGTTCCTGGGCCATCGCCCGCTGCAGCTGCTCCTCGACCTGCTTGCGCAGCTCGGCTTCGGAGATCCGCTGGTCATAGAGGAGGGGGCCGAGCTCTTGCACCACGAACTGATGCATCTTCTGGCGCAGGTCCTCCAGGATCTGGACCCGCCCGCCGGTGGCCGGCGCCGCGGCCCGCTGCGCCCACTGCCCGGTGATCGTCATCGGCGGGCCGCCCGTTCACGCCGGCCCCGCCGGCCGCGCTTCGCACCGTCGGGCTGGGGCCCGAGCAGCGACACCGCGATTCGGTCCAAGGCCCGGCTGGCCGGTGACCGGGCGTCGTGCTCGACGACCGGCACCCCCGCGTTCACCGAGATCGGCACCGCGATGTCCGCCGGGATCGGGAACTCGGCCCGCAAACCGAGGACCTGCTCGATCTCGCGGAGGTCGAGCTTCACCTGGGTGTTCGACCGGTTGAGGACCAGCCGCAGCTTCGGGCCCGCGATGGCACTCAGATCGAGGACCTGCATCCCGATACGGAGATTCTTGACACTCGGGATGTCCATCCCGCCGATCAACAGGACCGTGTCCGCGGCCTCCAGGAGCGCGGCCGCGTAGTCGTCGAGCTGTGACGGCAGGTCCACCACCACGAACCCGCACATTCCCTGCAACGCCTGACAGACCGACACCACCTCGTTGGGCGCCACACCGCCGCCGAGCAGCGGCTCGGTCGGGGCGGGCAGCACCAGCAGGCCGCTGCTGCGGTGCGGGACCATCATGCTGCGAACGAGCTCGATGTCGCCGTACTGGACGGCGCTGATGGCGTCGAGGATCGTGTGCTGGGGCGGCAGACCCATGAGGACGGCGACGTCGCCGAAGCTGAGATCCGCGTCGACCAGCGCCACCCGGTCGACGCTGCGATGCGCCATCGCCACCGCCACGTTGATCGCCACCGTGCTCTTCCCGACCCCACCCTTCGCCGAGAACACGGCGATGAGCTGACCGGCCGCGGCCCGTGCGGTCGTGGTCGCCGGGACCCGACTCGCGGTCCCGGCGAGCAGCTCCCCCACCCGCTGCACGGATTGCACCAGCGCCACCGGATCGCTCACGGCCACCGTGTCGCGCGCGCCGGCCCGGATCGCGGACTGCAGCAACGGGGTCGACACCTCGTCGACGGCGAAGATCGCCCCCAGGTCCGGGTAGGAGGCGATCAGCCGGTTGACCTGTTGGAACCCGTACGGCGCGGCGAGACCCGGCCCGAAGACCGCCACCACCGGGCGGCCCGGACGCAGGACCTGCACCAGTTCCTCGATCGCGTCGAACTGCGCCGCGGTCGACAACGCGGTGCCGAGCCGCAAGCGGAGCCGCCCGTCCGGTTCGACGATCGCGACGTCGTAGCGAGTCGGCGCGGACGCCGATTCGTACTCGCTGCCCGGCATGCTGCCGTACTCGACGGCCATGCCCTACCTTCCGCTAGCCGGGACCGACGGCGTGTTCGCGGTGGTCGTACCCAACGACTCCAACGTCAGGTACAGCGATCCGCTCTTGTTTGCCGCCACCACTCGCAGCGCGTCGGCGGGCGACACCTCGAAGGTGATCAACCCGCTGTTCGCCGCGGCCGTGCTCGGCTGACCGTTGCCACCGTTGGCGCTGGCCGCGGTCTCCAGGCCCACGGCGAGCACCCGGACGCCGGTCAGCAGGTACGTGGCGCCGGTATCACCGGCGACGGCGATGTCGACGTGGTCACCGGGGGCGATGCCGCCGGCGACGCCGTGCGCGGCGTCGACCGACACCGTGACTGCGACGAGGCCCCGGGTGCCGATCGCGGCAGCGAGGTTCCCGCCCCCACCTTGGGAGGGGGACACGAAGCTGCTGCCCGTGATGAACTCACGAGCCCCGATCGTCGAGGCCGCGACCTTGCCTTTCAAGAAGCTGGTGTCGGTGACCGCGGCGGGCGGCACGCTGCCGCGCAGCACCTTCGCCGGGGTGATCAGCCCGCTGGCGACCGCGTTCTCCCCCGTCGTGCCCTTCGGGATGTCCTGGGCCGCCACGAACGCGTCCACCACCGTCACGTTCTGTTGGGCTCGCTTGTCCGCCGACGACACGTAGAAGTACACGCCGATGCCCGCCACGGCGGCGAGGATCATGGCGGCGGCCGCGATCAGGGTGCGGCGATTGCCCACAGGCTCGCTCCTCGGTCCGGGCTCCCTTGCGCCCCAAGGGCAGTCCCGACTTCATGGTCGGCTGCCACCCCGTGGACCTTGAGGGGCAACCGGAGCCGCCGCGACCCGGTGGGCACGGGTCCCGCGGGTGGTGGACCTCTACCCCGAGGGGGGCTCCTCGGCGGGCGTCTCGGGCGCCGGCGGGGCCGGCGGGGCCGCCTCGGCGGCGGTCGGTTCCGGGGCCTCGGTCTCGGCCGTCGGGGCCGGCGCGGGGGCCTCCGGGGTCGCAGCTGCTGGCCCGGCGTCGGCCTCCGCCGCGGTTTCCAGGCTCGCCGCGGTGTCGGCAGCGCCCTCGGCTTGCGCCGCCGCGATGGCTCCGCCGTCCCCAGCGTCGCCGGGCGCGGCGGCCGGGGGGTCTCCGGTGCCGTAGTCGGGGCCGATGTAGTTGCCCTGGGCGTCGTAGGCGTGCTCGCCGTACTGGTCCTGGTACTCGGCGGCGACGACGCCCCCTTCGGCGGCCTGCTTGATCGAGAGGGAGATCCGGCGTCGCTCGAGGTCGATGTCGATGATCTTGACCCACAGCTCCTCGCCCGGGGTCACGACCTGCTCCGGCGCCTCGACGTGATGGCCGGCCATCTCCGAGATGTGGACCAGACCTTCGATCCCTTCACCGACCTGGACGAACGCACCGAACGGGACGAGCTTCGTGACCCGCCCGTAGACGAGCTCGCCGACCTGATGCCCGTCGGCGAACTCCTGCCACGGGTCCTGCTGGGTGGCCTTCAAGGAGAGGGAGATGCGCTCGCGGGACAAGTCGACGTCGAGGACCTGGACGGTCACCTCGTCACCGACCTGCACCACCGAGCTGGGGTGATCGACGTGCTTCCACGACAGCTCCGAGACGTGCACGAGACCGTCCATGCCGCCGAGGTCCACGAACGCCCCGAAGTTGACGACCGACGACACGACGCCGTGTCGAACCTCACCCGGCTTCAGGTTGGCGAGGAACTCGTCGCGCTGCTCCCGCTGCGTCTCTTCCAGGTATGCGCGGCGTGACAGCACGACGTTGTTGCGGTTCTTGTCGAGCTCGATGATCTTGCACTCGAGGGTGCGACCGACGAACGGCTGCAGGTCACGGACCCGGCGCAGGTCGACCAGCGACGCGGGCAGGAAGCCCCGCAACCCGATGTCGAGGATCAGGCCGCCTTTGACGACCTCGATGACGGGACCGGAGACGATCCCCTCGGTGTCCTTGATCTCCTCGATGGTGCCCCACGCCCGTTCGTACTGGGCCCGCTTCTTGGAGAGGATGAGCCGCCCGTCCTTGTCCTCCTTGGTGAGGACCAGGGCTTCGAGCTCCTCGTCGAGGGTGACGACCTCGCTGGGGTCGATGTCGTTGCGGATCGACAGCTCGCGTGAGGGGATGACCCCTTCGGACTTGTAGCCGATGTCGAGCAGGACTTCGTCACTGTCGATCTTCACGACCTTGCCGGTGACGATGTCGCCGTCGTCGAACTCGACGATCGTGGCGTCCACCGCATCCGAGAAGGACTGGCCTCCCAGGTCGTCGAGGACGACGGGGCCATCTCCGGGGGCGTCTCCGGGGGCGCCGGCTTCACCTGGACTGGGCTCGTACTCGAGGACGGGGGTGCCGGTACCGCCCGCCGCGTCCTGCTCCGACAACTCGACTCCTCTAGAAACCCGGGCCGCCCGCGTTCGCCTGTCTCCGAGCGCGAATGGCGCGGCCTCAACGAGGCCGCTCAGCCAGGCTACAGGCTCACACTCGGCGGTGCCCCACCAGCAGCAGCTCGGGCTGGTCGAGGTCCGGCGGCGCGGCGCGGTACCGACCCGGTGTCACCCCGTAGACACCGTCGACGTCGACGTCGCTCAGCGCGGCGAGCAGCTCGAGCTCTCGCGCGGTGAAACAGGTCGTCCAGAGGTCCATCTGGCGTTCCTCGCCGTCCTCGTTGCGCAGGGTCGCCCGCTCGTGGAGGACACCGGTGGCCGCGTCGAGCGTCTCACCGGCCTCGAGGAACCGGGTCGCGAACAGCACCGAGAACGCCGACACCGCGATCCCGCCGCCGGGACGCACCGCGGCGACGATCCGGGCGAAGACCTCGACGTCTTCGGGTCCACCGAGCAGCCCGAAGCCGCCTTGGCAGAGACAGATCGCGGCGTCGAACGCGCCGGCACCCGCCAGGTCCCGGACGTCGAGGACCGCGAACTCGGCTGAGAGGCCCTCGGCGGTCGCGGCCGCGCTCGCCAGGGCCACGAACTCCTCCGAGGCGTCGACCCCGGTGACCTGCAGGCCCCGCCGGGAGAGGGCCAGGGCGTGACGCCCGGGGCCACAGCCGACGTCGAGCACCGTCTGGCCGGCCCGCAACCCGAGGGCCTCGACGAGGAACGCCACCTCGTCGTCGGTGCCGGTGGTGAACGAGGACACCCGGGTCGTGCCCGGCGCCCAGTAGGCGCGACCGAGGAACGACGCCACGTCGTTGAACCAGGGCCCGGCCGGGGCCGGTGGGGTCGCCACGGCCCCTAGAGAGGAGGAGGCGCGGCGCGGACCGCGGCTCACTTGGCCTGGGCCCAGTTCGGCCCGAAGCCGACGTCGACCACCAGCGGGACCGACAGCTCGGTGACGGCCTGCATCACGTCGCGGATCAGCGCCTCGACGTCGGCCCGCTCCGCTTCGGGCACCTCGAAGACGAGCTCGTCGTGCACGGTGAGCAGCATCCGGGTCTTCGAGCCCGCGGCGTCGAGCGCCCGGTCGACGTCGATCATGGCCAGCTTGAAGATGTCCGCCGCTGAGCCCTGGACCGGGGCGTTCTGGGCCATGCGCTCCCCCATCTGGCGGATGCGGAAGTTGTCCGAGGCGAGCTCGGTGATCTGGCGCCGCCGGCCGAAGATCGTCGTCGTGTAGCCCCGCTCCTTGGCCTCGCGCACCGTGCGGGCCATGAACTCGGCGACGTTCGGGAACCCGTCGAAGTACGCGTCGAGGATCTCCCGGGCCTCCTCGGTCGGGATCCCGAGCCGGGAGCCGAGCCCGTAGGCCTCCATGCCGTACGCCAGCCCGTAGTTGACGACCTTCGCGAACCGTCGCTGCGCCGAGTCGACGTCGCGCTCGGCGACGTGGAACACCGTCGCCGCGGTCGTGGTGTGGATGTCGGCCCCGCGGGCGAACGCTTCGGTCAGGCCGGGATCCTCGGCCAGGTGGGCCAGGACCCGCAGCTCGATCTGGGAGTAGTCCGCGGTGAGCAGCCCCCAGCCGGCATCGGCGATGAACACCCGCCGGAACTCTCGCCCGTCGGCGGTGCGGACGGGGACGTTCTGGAGGTTCGGGGCCTCGCTCGAGATCCGCCCGGTCGTGGTGTCGGTCTGCTTGAACGTGGCGTGGACCCGACCGTCGGAGCGGACCAACGGCGGCAGCGCGTCGGCGTAGGTGCTGCGCAGCTTCTCGACCTCCCGGTACCGCAGGAGATCCTCGACGATCGGATGCTCGTCCACCATCTTCTGCAACGAGTCGGCGTCGGTCGACGCCCCGGTCTTGGTCTTCTTCACCGGGGTGAGCCCCAGCTTGTCGAAGAGGATGGTGCGCAGCTGCGGGGTCGAGTTCACGTTGAACTCCTCCCCCGCGTGGGCCCAGATCTGGCGCATCAGCTGGTCGCACTCCTTGGCGAGCTCGGAGCGCAGCTCGTCGAGGAACGGCTGATCGATCCGGATGCCGGCCTCTTCCATCTTCGCCAACACCCGGACCAACGGCCGCTCGATCCGGTCGTACAGGTCCGTGAGCTCCCGGGCCGCCAGCGCCTCCGACAAGACGTCGGCCAGCCGCAGGATCGCGACCGCCCGCCGGCCGGTCTCGTCGATCCCGGCTTGGCCGTCGAGATCGAGCTGCCCCTCCTCCACGTCGGGGGACGTGATCTCGAGCGAGAGGTAGCGGAGCGCGAGGTCCTCGAGGCGGTACTTCCCTTCCGCCGGGTCGAGGAGGTACGCCATCAACGCGGTGTCCTGGTGCAGGCTGCGGATGTCGTCACCCAGACCGTGGATGAGGTCCTTGGCCCGGTGCGCGATCAGCGGCGGCCCGTCCGCGGCGAGGAGCGCGCGTCCCGCGGCCGCGACGTCAGGGTCGTTCAGCAGCTCGCCCGGCAAATAGGTGACGCGCCCGTCGTCGTCGGCGACCGCCAGGCCCGCGAGCCCCCGCTGTCCCGGGGTGCCGATCCAGCTCGGCTCGAGCGCGACCCTCCGGCCCGCGTCCGCCACCGCCCGGAGCCGCTCCACCGCGGCAGCAGCATCGGGGATCACCTCTACCTCGGTGGCGAGGGTCTCGGACTCCACTTCGACCGCGGTCTCCCCCACCGCTTCGAGGAGCCGGGTCCACAGGGTCCGGAACTCGAGCTGGTCGAACAGCACCCGGGCCTGCTCCCGATCGAAGGTCTCGGGGCGCAGCTCGGTGATGTCGACGCCGACGTCGACGTCGCGTCGGAGCACCGACATCTCCCGGTTCAACAGGACCCGCTCGCGCATCTCCCCGAGGTTCTGGCGCACCCTCGGCTGGAGCTCGTCGAGGTGCTCCAAGATCCCTTCGAGGGACCGGTACGTCGTAATCAGCTTCGCGGCCGTCTTCTCCCCGATCCCGGGCACCCCCGGGAGGTTGTCGCTCGTGTCACCACGCAGCGCCGCGTAATCGGGGTACTGCTCCGGGGTGACCCCACCGGTCCGCTCCACGATCCCGGCCTCGTCGTAGAGCGCGTAGTCCGAGACGCCCCGCTTGTTGTACAGCACCTTCACGTGCGGGTCGTGCACCAGCTGAAAGGTGTCCCGGTCACCGGTGACGACGATGACGTCGAACCCCGCCTGATCCGCTTCGGTGGCGAGGGTCGCGATCACATCGTCGGCCTCCACGCCCTCCTTCGTCAGCACCGGGATCCGCAACGTGTCCAGAACCTCACGAATCAGCGGCAGCTGCGCCGAGAACACCGCCGGCGTCTCCTTGCGCCCCGCCTTGTACTCGGCGTCCATCGCGTCCCGGAACGTCGGCGCCCCGGTGTCGAACGCGACGACGATGAAATCGGGCCGCTCGTCGGTCAGCACCTTGACCAGCATCGACGTGAAGCCGTACACCGCGTTCGTGATCGTCCCGGCCTTCGTCGCGAGGTCGGTGGGCAACGCGTAGAAGGCCCGGTACGCCAGGGAGTGGCCATCGATAAGGAGCAGCTTCGGCACCACCCGATGGTAGGCCCGGCCCTCGAAACGCCTCTCGGGCCGGCGCCGGGCCTCCGACCCGAACGCCCCGTGTTACGGGGTGAGCTCGCCGTCGACGACCCGCCGGGCGATCTCGGCGATCTTGACCCGCTCGTTCATCGCCCGGGTCTGAATGAACCGCCACGCCGTCTGCTCGTCGTGGCCGTACTCGCTCGTCAACCGACCCTTGGCCCGGTCGATGAGCTTGCGGGCCTCGAGGCGCTGCTCGAGGTCATCGACATGACGTTCCAACGAGGTCAGCTCCGAATGCCGGGCCATCGCCAGCTCGATCGCCGGGATCAGCTCGCTCTTCTGGAACGGCTTCACCAGGTACGCCAACGCCCCCGCGTCGCGGGCCTGCTCGATCAGGTCCCGCTGCGAGAACGCAGTGAGAATCAGCACCGCGGCGAGCCGCTCGCTCGCGATGTGCCGGGCCGCCGAGAGCCCGTCGAGGCCGGGCATCTTCACGTCGAGGATGACGAGATCGGGGACGAGCTCCCGGACCAGCTCGATGGCTTCGTCACCCCGTCCGGTCTCCCCCACCACCGCGTACCCCTCCTCTTCGAGGAGCTCCCGCAGATCGAGACGGATGATCGCCTCGTCCTCGGCGATCACCACACGGGGGCGGGCTCGATCATCCATGGTCGGTGTCGGACCGCGATCAGTGCGCGGACAGCTCGGCCGCCATCCGGTCGAGCAGCGCGTCCTGTTCCCGCCGGAGCTCCGCGATCTGCAGGGCCAGGGCATCCCGGTGCCGGGCCAGCGCGTCCGCATGCCGGCGGGCATCCCGCGACTCGGCATCGGCCAGCGGCGTCTCGGCCACCAACGCCCGCAGGCGGGTGTCCTCGGCCTCCTCCTCGAGGAACGCCAGCTGCTCCTCGGTGACGCCCAGCTCCACCCGCAGGCGCTTGAGCCGTTCGCTGACGTCCACCAGGTGGCGTTGGAGGATGGACCGGGCCATGAGGATGGACAGTCTAGGGAGACCCACCGGCTGTGGCACCGTGTAACCGTGAGCCACCACCCCATCTTCACCGACGAGCACGACGAGCTCCGCCAGTCCGTCCGCCGCTTCGTCGACCACGAGATCCGACCCCACGTCGACAAGTGGGAAGACGCCGAATGGTTCCCCGACGACGTCTTCCGACGCGCCGGCGAGCTCGGCTTCCTCGGCCTCCATTACCCCGAGCAGTGGGGCGGATCCGGCGGCGACCTCGCGGCCGAGATCGTGTTCGTCGAAGAGCTCGCCAAGTCCGGCTGCGGCGCCATCGCCATGGCCCTCTCCGTCCAGACCGACATGGCCACCCCATCCATCGAACGATTCGGGACCGACGACCAAAAAGAGCGGTACCTGCGACCCGCGATCGCCGGCACCAAGATCGCCGCCATCGCGATCACCGAACCCGACGCCGGATCCGACGTCGCCGCCATCACCACCCGCGGTGTCCGCGACGGCGACGTCTGGCGCATCAACGGCCGCAAGCTCTACATCACCAACGGCGAACGCGCCGACTTCCTCACCCTCGTCGTCAAGACCGATCCCGCCGCCGGGCACGCCGGCATCTCGCTGTTTCTCGTCGACACCGACCTCCCCGGCGTGAACGTCTCCCGCAAGCTCCGCAAGCTCGGCATGTGCTCCAGCGACACCGCCGAGATCGCCCTCGACGACGTCCCGGTCCCCCACGCCGACCTGATCGGCCTCGAACCCGGACAAGGGTTCGCCCAGCTCATGGTCCAACTCCAGTACGAACGACTCGCCGGCGCCTCCGCGTCGATCGGCACCGCCGACTACGCGCTCGCCCGAACCATCGAATACGCCAACGAACGGCGCGCCTTCGGACGACCGATCGCCCGACACCAGGTCATCGCCCACATGATCGCCAACGCCGCCACCGAGCTCGAGGCCGCCCGCGCGCTCCTCTACTCCACCGCGTGGCGCGTCATGCAGGGCGACTACCCCGTCGCCGAGATCTCCATGACCAAGAAGTACTGCGCTCAGATGCTCAACCGACTCGTCGACACCTGCCTGCAGATCCACGGCGGCGCTGGGTACATGCACGAAGAACCCATCTCTCGAGCCTTCCGCGACGCCCGGCTACAGCGCATCGGGGCCGGCACCGACGAGATCATGAACGAGGTCATCGCCAAAAGACTGCTGGCCGGTTACGGCGCATAGTGGCTCAGCCGTGACCAGCTAGCCCCGGTCCTCGGACCGGCCGGCGCACACTGCTCGTCGGACGAATGACCCGATGGAGTCGGTCGCTGCGCCATCCGGCCGGTCAGCTGCTTTCGTCCGGCGGTGTGGGATCGGATTCGGCCGCCGAGGTCGCGGCGACCGCGCGGCGACGTCGGGCGATGACCGCATAGGCGAGTGGGACCGCGCCGGCCAGGGCGAGGTTGCGCATCCAGGATCGGTTCAGTCGGTGCCCCAAGACATGGTCGAGCGACAGCGTGCCGGGACCGGTGAGCGCGAGCGCCGCGGCGCTCCACCCCAGGACTGCCGGGTACTCGAAACCGCCTTTGGTGGCGAAGAAGCCCTTGTCGACATGCATCGAAGAGGCGACGATCATCGTCCCCGCCACCGCAGCGCTGGCACCCGGAGTCCCGAGCCCCACCACGAGGAGCGCCCCACCGCCGGCTTCGCCCAGACCGGCTGCGATCGCGTTCAACTTGCCTGGGCGGAAGCCGAGCTGCTCGAACACCGCGGCGGTCTGGTCGAGACCTCCGCCGCCGAACCAGCCGAACAGCTTCTGCGCGCCGTGAGCGACCAAAGCGCCCCCGACACCGACCCGCAAGGCGAGGAGCCCGAGATCCCGCGAGGTCACGGTGCGAGTCACGGATTCAGCCTTGTCACCCGCGCGTGGACCAGGCGGAGCCCCATCGCGTCATCTCCTTGTCCTCTCTCGTGGCACTTCACATTGCGGCCCCCGCTTACTTGTCAGCGAACACGGGCGGGACACCACCGAGACCTAGTTCGGCGGCATCCTCGAGCGCCCCGATCGCATCGTTCGGGGCGGCTTGGTGCGCGACCGAGTGCGGAAGGTACCGGAACACGATGATCGCGGCGAGAAAGGCGAGGACCGCACCCCCGGTGACGGCGAGATGGATGCCGTCGACGAACGCGGTCTTCGAGCCCAGCTC
>DAIMHT010000019.1:0-14966 GCA_036723155.1 Actinomycetota bacterium | reverse complement strand
CGGCTCGACGCGCTCGACGATCTCCTGCCCGAGGCGTTCGCGCTGGTCCGCGAGACCGCCCGGCGCACCCTCGGCCAACGTCACTTCGACGTCCAGCTGATGGGGGGCGCGGCGCTGCACTTCGGGTGGGTCGCCGAGATGAAGACCGGCGAGGGCAAGACCCTCGTCGCCACCCTGCCCGTCTACCTGAACGCGTTGGCGGGCTACGGCGTGCATGTCGTCACCGTGAACGACTACCTGGCGCGTCGCGACGCGGAGTGGATGGGCCAGATCTACCGGGCACTCGGTCTCGAGGTCGGTGTCGTCATCCCGGAGGTCTTCGACTACGAGGCGAAGCGGGCCGCCTACCGGGCTGACGTGACGTACGGGACGAACAACGAGTTCGGGTTCGACTACCTCCGCGACAACATGACGTCGTCCGGCGACGACCAGGTGCAGCGGGGCCACACCTTCGCGATCGTCGACGAGGTCGACTCGATCCTCATCGACGAGGCCCGCACGCCGCTGATCATCTCCGGCCCGGCCGACGACGCCCAACAGCTCTACTACCAGTTCGCCCGGATCGTGAAGCCCCTCCAACGCGACCGGGACTACGAGGTCGACGAGGCGAAGAAGACGGTCGTGCCCACCGAGGAGGGCATCGGGCGCGTGGAGCAGGCGCTCGGTGTCGACAACCTCTACGAGCACGTCAACCAGAACTTCGTCCATCAGCTCCAAGCGGCGCTGCGAGCCAAAGAGCTGTTCAAACGCGACGTCGACTACGTCATCCAGGACGGAGAGATCAAGATCGTCGACGAGTTCACCGGCCGCATCCTCGAGGGACGACGGTGGAGTGAAGGCCTGCACCAGGCCGTCGAGGCGAAGGAAGCGGTCCGAATCAAGGAGGAGAACCAGACCCTCGCCACGGTCACGCTCCAGAACTACTTCCGCATGTACGACAAGCTCGCCGGGATGACCGGCACCGCGTCCACCGAGGCCGGCGAGTTTGCCCACACCTACGGGCTCGAAGTGGTCTCGGTCCCGACGAACCAGCCCATGGTCCGGGCCGACCAGCCCGATCTCATCTACAAGTCCGAAGCCGCGAAGTTCGAAGCGGTCGCGGACGACATCCAGGAGCGCCGCGAGGCCGGCCAGCCCGTCCTCGTCGGCACGATCTCGGTCGAGAAGTCCGAGCTGCTGTCCCGGATCCTGGACCGGCGCGGCATCGCGCACTCGGTCCTCAACGCCAAGCAGCACGAGCAGGAAGCCCACATCGTCACCCAGGCGGGTCAGCTCGGTGGCGTCACCGTCGCGACGAACATGGCCGGGCGCGGCGTCGACATCCTCCTCGGCGGCAACCCCGACGGCCTGGCCCGGCGCGACCTGCTCGCGGAAGGCGCCACGCCCGAGGCGAGCCCCGAGCGGTTCGCCGAGCTGCGCGCCCAGCACGCGGCGCGGTGCGCCGGCGAAGGCGACCAGGTCCGCGAGCTCGGCGGCCTGTACGTCCTCGGCACCGAACGACACGAGAGCCGCCGGATTGACAACCAGCTCCGAGGCCGCTCCGGGCGCCAGGGCGACCCCGGTGAGAGCCGCTTCTACCTCTCGCTCGAAGACGACCTGATGCGGCTCTTCGCCACCGGCGCCATGAGCTGGGTCATGGACCGGGCCTTCCCCGACGACATGCCGCTCGAGGCCCGCATGGTCACCAAAGCCATCGAGCGCGCCCAGCACACGGTGGAGGACCGCAACTTCGAGATCCGCAAGGACGTCCTCAAGTACGACGAGGTGATGAACGAGCAGCGCAAGATCATCTACCGGCGCCGCCAGCAGATCCTCGACGGCGAGGACCTCCGCGACCCGACGATCGAGGCCATCCAGGACACCATCGAACGGCTGATCACCGCGTACTGCCCGGGCGAGTTCCCCGAGGACTGGGACCTCGACGAGTTCCACCGCAACCTGCAGGTCACGTTGCCGAGCGAGGTGACCCGAGCCGAGCTCGACGACTGCCTCCATATCGATCAGCTCCGAGACCTGGTCATGAGCGAGGCGCTGGACAAGTACGAGACGAAGGAACAATCGATCAGCAAGGAGACGCTGCGCGAGATCGAACGTCGCGTCATGCTCTCGGTGATCGACCAGCGGTGGCGTGAGCACCTCTACGAGATGGACTACCTGCGCGAGGGAATCAACCTGCGGGCCATGGGCCAACAGGACCCGCTGGCCGAGTGGCAGCGCGAGGGCTACGACATGTTCGAAGCGATGATGGCCGAGATCGAGGGCGACTTCGTCCAATACGTCACGCACGTCCAGGTCGTCACCGAAGACGCGCCCCAGCCGCTTGCCAGCAGCCTTCAATACAGCGCCCCGGAGGACCCGGTGCAGGGCTCCGAGGCGCTGCGCACCGCGCTGGCCACGCCGATCGCCTCCGACGACCCGCAGCCGCTCGCCGCCGCGCCCCCGCAGGACCCCGAGGCGTTCGATCCCAACGACCCCGAGCTGCAGCTCGAGCCGGTGCGGGTCGAGAAGACGCCCGGCCGCAACGAGCCCTGCTTCTGCGGCAGCGGCAAGAAGTACAAGCTCTGCCACGGCCGCTGAACGTCCGCCGACACGGTCCGCCACTTCGCCATGCGCGACTTCACCGATGCCCTCGCCGATGCCCGCCGCCGGGTCGAGGACGCGCGCGCGTACCTCCGAGTGGACGTCGCTCGGGCGCGCCTGGCGGAGCTCGAGCAGGCCCTGGCCTCCGAGCCCGACCTGTGGGATGACCCCGACCGGGCCCGGGACCTGACCACGCGCCACGCCCGGGCCCGCGAAGACGTGGAGCTGGTCGACGGTCTCGATCGCCGGATCTCCGACCTCGAGACGCTGCACCAGCTCGCCCGAGAAGAAGGTGACGAGACGCTCGAGCCCGAGATCGAGGCCGGACTCCGGACCCTCGTCGACGAGCTGGACCGGCTCGAGCTGCGCGCCTTGTTCGACGGCGACCACGACGAGCGTGACGCCATCTGCGAGGTCCATTCCGGGGCTGGCGGCACCGACGCCCAGGACTGGGCCCACATGCTGTTCCGCATGTTCACCCGCTGGGCGGAGCGACGAGGGTTCGAGGTCGAGGTCGACGAGGTCTGGCCGGGCACCGAGGCCGGCTTGACCTCCGCCACCTTCACGGTGAAGGGCCGCTACGCGTACGGGATGCTGGAAGGGGAGCGGGGCGTGCACCGCCTCATCCGGATCTCGCCCTTCGACGCCAACGCTCGCCGCCAGACCGCGTTCGCCTCGCTCGACTGCGTCCCGGCCCTCGAGGCCACCGAGGAGCCCGAGATCGATCCCGGCGACCTGCGGATCGACACGTACCGGTCGTCGGGCGCGGGCGGCCAGCACGTCAACGTCACGGACTCCGCGGTGCGGATCACCCATGTGCCGACCGGGACGGTCGTCTCGTGCCAGAACGAGCGGTCCCAGACCCAGAACAAGGCCCGGGCGATGCAGATCCTCGCCGCCCGGCTCGCGGAGCGGCAGCGACAGGAGCGCGCGGCGGAGCTGGTGCGGCTGTCGGGGGACAAGCGCGATGTCGCGTTCGGCAGTCAGATCCGCACGTACACGCTCGCGCCGTACCGGTTGGTCAAGGACGAACGAACCCGCTACGAGACCGGCAACGTCGACGCGGTCCTGGACGGCGACCTCGACGGCTTCATCGAGTCGTACCTGCAGTGGCGTCGCACGCACCGCGCCTAAGGCGGGCGAGCCCGTAAAAGAGCAGGTGGGAGGGTGCCACGGTCTCCGACGGCGTGGCTGATACCCTCACTCGCGTCCCTGCCGCCCCCTCCACCGGGACCTTTGCTCGCGCATGATCCGTTTCGACAACGTCTCCAAGGTCTACAAGGGCAACGTCACCGCGCTCCGTGACGTGTCGGTCGACTGCGGCAAAGGCGAGTTCCTGTTCCTCGTCGGTCCCTCGGGCTCGGGGAAGTCGACGTTCCTGCGGCTGTTGCTGCGCGAGGAGTACCCCACCGACGGTCGCATCGTCGTCGCCGGCCGTGACATCTCCCGCCTGTCGCACTGGAAGATCCCGCAGCTGCGCCGCAACATCGGCTGCATCTTCCAGGACTTCAAGCTCCTCCCGACCCGGACCGTGTACGAGAACGTCGCGTTCGCGATGGAGGTCATCGGCCGTCCCCGGAGCGTGATCCGAACCCAGGTCCCGCAGGTCCTCGACCTGGTCGGCCTGGCCAAGAAGGCCGGGCGGTTCCCGAACGAGCTCTCCGGCGGCGAGCAGCAGCGGGTCTCCATCGCCCGCGCGTTCGTCAACCGGCCCCTGATCGTGCTGGCCGACGAGCCGACCGGGAACCTCGACCCGGCCACGACCGTGGGCATCATGCGGATCCTCGACCGGATCAACCGCACGGGCACCACCGTCGTGATGGCCACCCACGACCAGCGCATCGTCGACGCCATGCGCCGGCGGGTCGTCGAGCTCGACCACGGCTCGATGATCCGCGACGACGCGCGCGGCGTGTACGGCGTCGGGAGCTAACCCGTGCTCACCCGCCTCGCCTACTTCGGGCGCGAGACGATCATCTCGCTTCGCCGCAACCTCCTCATGACGATCGCCGGGGTCCTGACCGTGGCGGTGTCGCTCGCGCTCTTCGGCGGGATCATGCTGCTGTCGAAATGGGTCGACCACGGCACGGCGCGCATCAAAGGTGGGGTTCGCCTCGAGGTGTTCATGACCGTGGACGCCACGAAGCAGCAGATCAACGACGTCAACGCGGCGCTGAAGAGCGACGCCGACGTCAAGTCGTTCACCTACATCGACAAGAAGGCAGCCCTGGCGGAGTTCAAGCGGATCTTCGCCAAGGACCCGGACTTGGTGCGCAACATCACCGCCGACGCGCTGCCGCCCTCGTTCCGGATCGTGCCGATCCGGGCCGAACGGACCAATTTCGTCAAGAGCCGGTTCACCAGCCAACCAGGGGTGGATCAGGTCGCAACTCCTGATCAGGCCCTCAAGGGGCTCCTCGATGCGACGAACACCGCGAAGCTGATCTTCATCGGGCTGTCGGTGGTGTTGTTGATGTCGTCGCTGTTCCTCATCGTCAACACGATTCGACTGGCGACCTTCGCCCGCCGACGCGAGATCGAGGTCATGAAGCTCGTCGGCGCCTCGAACTGGTTCGTGCGGGTCCCGTTCATGGCCGAGGGTCTCGTGCAGGGCCTCATCGGCGCCGGGCTCGCCGTCGCCGTCGTCGCGGCGTTGAAGTTCGGGTTCGATCACTGGTTCACGAGCACGACCGGGTTCTTCCGCGAGTTCTACGTCACCAGCGGCGACGCCACGATCATCGGGTTCTACGTGTTCACGCTCGGGGTCATCATCGGGCTCATCGGCTCGGCCATCGGTCTGCGTCGATTCCTCCGGGTCTGACGCCGACCCGGCCCGGCCGGTCGCGGTCACGGCCGGTGGGATCGAGGGTCGAGACCTGCAGGCCTTCACTCTTGGGCGCAGCTCGCCGATACAGGGCGATCAGGGTCCCGTCTCGGTCCCGCCCCGGCCCCCCGGGGCTCCGAAGCGGCCCTGGTGTCGCTGTCGCCTGTGTTGTCGAACCCGGATGGCTCTATGCGGACCCGGCTGGTCGCCCTGCTCGCCCTCGCGGGGTTCGTCGCGCTGGCTCCCGCCCTGGCTGGGGCCCAGACCACCGGCGGCGACCCGCGCCAGGCGTTGCAGACCCAGATCGGTGAGGCGTCGGTCGAGGAGACCCAGGCTCTGGCGAGTCTCCAGACCATCCGTGACCGCCAGGCCCAGCTCGACGGCCGGGTCTCGGACCTCAACGCCCAGCTGGTGACCGCGGAGGCGAGGCTCGCGCCGTTCCAAGCCGACGTCGACCGCATCACCGCCGTCTACCAGGCCGTCGACGCCAAGGAGCGGGCCACGCAGGCGCAGCTCGACGTCGCGCAACACAACCTGGACGCGTCGGCGGCGGGGCTGCTGATCGCCGCTCGAGCCGGCGACGGCTACGCCTCCATCCAGGCCGCCCGGCCCGCCGACCTCACCACCGGCGAGCACTACCTGCACCGCGTCGCCCAGCTGCGACGGTCCCTGGTGGCGCGGGTCCGCCAGCTACGAGACGACATCGACCGCCAACGGCGAACCGTCGCGGAGCAGAAAGCGAAGGCCGACGCGGCCGCCCGGGACGCCCAGTCCGCCCGGGACCAGATCGTCCAGCTCCAGGCACAGCTCAGCCCGGCGCAGGCCCAAGCCGCGGCGCAACAGGCCACCGAGCAGGCCACGGTGCGGTCCATCCAGTCGCGCAAGGGCGAGTTCGAGGTGCAGCTCAACGCGCTCCAAGCCGCATCCGATTCGATCGCCCAGCTGCTGCGCCAACGGGGGTCGGGGGCGGGAGCACCGGCCCATTGCGACGCCCGACCGGTGCCGGGTCCGATCACCAGCGGCTTCGGGCCCCGCGTCGACCCGGTCAGCGGCGCCCAGGGGTTCCATCCCGGTGACGACCTCGAGGCCACCTACGGCACCCCGATCCACGCCTGCCGGTCGGGGGTGGTCGTCATCGCGGGACCGCAGGGCGGGTACGGCAACGCGGTGGTCATCGACCACGGTGGCGCCATGGCGACCCTGTACGGCCACCAGTCCCGCGTCGCGGTGAGCGTGAACCAGCACGTGAACGCCGGCGACGTGATCGGCTACGTGGGGGCCACCGGCTACGCGACCGGCCCGCACCTCCATTTCGAGGTACGGCTCAGCGGCAACCCCGTCGACCCGACCAGCTACCTCTCCTAGGCCGGGGGAACCGGCCCGCCGACTACTTGTCGGGTTGCGGGGTGACGCGCAGGTAGGGCTTGAGGGCCTTCCAGCCCTTCGGGAACTTCTGCTTGGCGTCCTCGTCGGAGACCGCGGGGACGATGATCACGTCGTCGCCCTGCTTCCAGTCGACCGGGGTCGCGACGCTGTGCTTCGCGGTCAGCTGCAGCGAGTCGATCACGCGGAGGACCTCGTCGAAGTTCCGACCGGTGCTCGCGGGGTAGGTGATGATCAGCTTCACCTTCTTGTCCGGCCCGATGATGAACACCGACCGGACGGTGAGGGTGTCGTTGGCGTTGGGGTGGATCATGTCGTAGAGGTCCGCGACCTTGCGGTCCGAGTCGGCGATGAGCGGGAAGTTGAGCTCCTGGCCCTGCGTTTCGGCGATGTCGCCGGCCCAGCTCTTATGCGAGTCGAGCGGATCGACCGACAGGCCGATCACCTTGACGTTGCGCTTGTCGAACTCCGGCTTCAGCGCCGCGACCCGTCCCAGCTCCGTCGTGCACACCGGCGTGAAGTCCTTCGGGTGTGAGAACAGGACACCCCAGCCGTCGCCGAGGTAGTCGTAGAGGTTGATCGTGCCCTCGGTGCTCTCCGCCGTGAAATTCGGCGCCTCATCACCCAAGCGAACTGCCATCTGCGTCTCCTCCGCGTCGATACGCTGACCTCCCCGCAGCATAGGCAACCGAGCCCGGAAAAGTCGAGTGGAGAGGTCGGGATTTCGAGTGGGGCGCCGGCTCCGGCGCCTCGCGGTCGACCTGACGCCGTTGCGCCACCGGGACTTCCGGCTCCTCTGGCTCGGGGACCTGGTCTCGGAGTCCGGCAACCAGATCACCCTCGTCGCGGTGTTCGTCCAGGTGTTCGCCCTCACCCACTCGGCCGCGGCGGTCGGCCTCGTCGGGCTGGTCCAGCTGGTGCCCCTGGCGTTCGCCGCGCTCCTCGGCGGCCCGCTCATCGACGCCGTCGACCGGCGCCGCCTCCTCCTCGCCGCCCAGTGCGGCCAAGCGGCGGCGTCGGGCCTGCTGTTCGCCGGTGCCCTCGCCGGACACCCGCCGCTCGCCCTCGTCTACGTCGGGGCCGGCCTCGTCGCCGGCTTCGGGGGCCTGGCGCTGTCGACCCGGCTGTCGATGACCCCCAACCTCGTGCCCCCCGAACAGCTCTCCTCGGCGTTGTCGCTCCACCAGGTCATGTGGAACACCTGCCTCATCGCCGGACCGGCGCTCGGCGGGGTGATCATCGCCCGGCTCGGCCTGTCGTGGGCCTACGGGATCGACGTCGCGAGCTTCGCCGCGGTCATCGGCGCGTGCGCGTTGATGCGCCCCCAGGTGCCCCACCGAGACTCCGAGGTCGACACCCGACCGCTGCTCACCCGAGGCGGGCACGAGCTCACCGAGGGCCTCCGGTTCCTGCGGGGCCGCCGGGTCCTGCAGGCCACCTTCTACGTCGACCTCGTCGCCATGATCTTCGGGATGCCCCGGGCCCTGTTCCCGGTGCTCGCGGCGACGCAGTTCGGCGGGGGCTCCGAGACCGTCGGGCTGCTGTTCTCCGCGGTCGGGGCCGGCGCCCTCCTCGCCGCGCTGACCGCAGGCTGGGTCCGTCACGTCAACCGCCAGGGCCTTGCCGTGCTCTTCGCGGTGGCGATCTGGGGCCTCGGGATCGTCGCCTTCGGGTTCTCGGGCGACCGCCTCGGGCTCGCGTTCGGCTGCCTCGCCGTGGCTGGCGGCGCAGACGTCGTCTCGGCCGTCT
The DNA here is from genome assembly GCA_036723155.1 of Actinomycetota bacterium. Classification (GTDB taxonomy): domain Bacteria; phylum Actinomycetota; class Acidimicrobiia; order IMCC26256; family PALSA-555; genus PALSA-555. Next base: position 6,430 of record DAIMHT010000019.1, on the reverse strand, counting down.
TCCGAGGCACCATCTTGCAGCAGAACGTCCCGGACGCGATCCGGGGTCGGATCACGGCGGTGCACACCCTGGTGGTGGTGGGCGGCCCCCGGCTCGGTGACGTCGAGGCCGGCCTGGTGGCATCGGCGTTCACCCCCATGGTGTCGGTGGTGTCGGGTGGTGTCGTCTGTGTGGCTGGCGTCGTGCTCCTCGCGGCGTTCGCCCCGCAGCTGGCGCGATACCGCGCTCCCATCGTCCCGGCGCCCGCCGGACCCGGTTGACGCCGAGGCACGCGCGCGAGCAGCGTGGCGCCGTGGCGGGATACTCGGGCACACCGTTGACCAAGAAGCTGGGCATCGGCGAAGGCTGTCGCCTCGCGGTCGTCGCGGCGCCGAACGGCTTCGCCGAATCGCTCGACCTGCCGCGGGGAGCCCACCTCCGCACCCAGGCCCGGGGTCGACTCGACGTGGTCGTGTACTTCGTCACCCGACGGGCCGAGCTGTCCCGTCGCTTCCCGGCGATGAAGCGCGCCCTGGAGACGAACGGCGGCCTCTGGATCGCGTGGCCGAAACGCACGTCGGGGGTCGCCACCGATCTGAGTGAGAACCCGATCCGGGAGATCGGACTGCATCACGGACTGGTCGACAACAAGGTCGCCGCCATCGACGACACCTGGTCAGGGTTGCGGTTCGTGTATCGCCGGGCGGACCGCGGCGCCTGATGTGCGGACGGTTCGTCGCGGCGTCGTCGCCGACGCTGCTGGCCGACCGGTTCCACGTCGACGAGCAGCGAGCCGTTGACGGCGACGCCGACTACAACGTCGCGCCCCGGACCGACATCCTCGTGGTGCGCGACCGCGGCGGGAGCGACACCGTGACCCGGGTGCTGTCGCGTCTGCGGTGGGGTCTCGTGCCGACCTGGGCGAAGGACCCGGCGATGGGTGACCGCATGATCAACGCCCGGGCCGAGACGGTCGTGACCAAGCCGGCCTACCGGCGGTCGTTCGTCAAGCGTCGCTGCATCATCCCCGCCGACGGGTTCTACGAGTGGCGGCGGCTGCCCCCCGAGCCGGGCTCGGCCCAGGGGCGCAGGGAACCCACCTTCATCCGACGCCGAGACGGCGAGCCGCTCGCGTTCGCCGGCCTGTGGTCGGTGTGGAAGGTCCCCGAGCACCTCGCGGGCACCCTCGGTGAGGAAGACGGCTGGCTCCGCTCGTGCGCGATCGTGACCACCCGCGCCAACGAGCTCCTGGCCCCTATCCACGACCGCATGCCGGTCGTCCTCCCCGAGGCCGCATGGGACCGCTGGCTCGACCCGACTCCCGCGCCGACCGCCGCTGAGCTCGACGCGCTCACCGACCTGCTCGTCCCGGCTCCCGACGACTGGTTCGAGGCCTACGCGGTCTCACCCCGCGTCAACCAGGTCGTCGACCACGACGCGGACCTGGTGCGCCCGGTCGGCGACGCGGTCCTCCCGTAGGCTTCGGCGATCGTGACCCAGCTCTCCGCCGACGCGTACCGCGCCGCGATCCGAACCGAAGCCGACACGCTCGTGGCCGCAGCCGCGCGCGCCCCCCTCGACGCGACCATCCCGGCGTGCCCCGACTGGGACGTCGCCGAGCTGCTCGGCCACGTGGGGCGCGTGTACCGCTGGGCCGCGGCGTGTGTGGAGGCCAATGCGCTGGTGTCACCGGGCGACCTGCCCCGCCCACCCGAGCGCGACGAACGCGTCGCCTGGGTCCAGGCCGGCGCCAGCCGGATCCTCGAGGTGCTGGACCAGCCGCCCGACGCCCCGGCGTGGACGTGGGCGCCGAGCGGCACCGTCGGGTTCTGGCAACGCCGCCAGGCGCACGAGACTGCGGTGCACCGCGTCGACGCCGAGCAGGCCAGCGGTCCGTCCACGCCGGTGCCACGCGACCTCGCGGTTGACGGGATCGACGAGTGGCTGGCCCTGCTGCCCAACCGGTTCGGTGTCCCGCCGATCACCGGGACCGGCGAGACCGTGCACCTGCACTGCACCGACGGCGACGGCGAGTGGCTGATCCGGCTCACGCCCGACGGGCTCGAGGTCGAGGCGATCCACGCCAAGGGGGACGTCGCGGTCCGCGGCCCCGCGTCTGACCTGCTCCTCGTCATGATGCGCCGACGGCCTCCCGACGCGGTCGAGGTGCTCGGCGACCGGGCCACGCTCGACGGCTTCTTGGACCAGGCCCGCTTCTAAGGTTTCATCGGCTGGCCCCAGCCCATTCAGCGGGTGCCCGCCTGGGGCCGCTACCTTGCAGGTGTGCACGTGCTGCTGGGCATTGTCGTCGGACTCGTGACCGCCGAACTGGCGATCCTTGTCACCACCGTCTACCTCCACCGGGGACTCGCCCACCGGGCGATCACGGTCCACCCGGTCGTGGCCGGCCCCCTGCGGGTGGTGATCTGGGTCGCCACCGGCATGAAGCCGCGCGAGTGGACCGCGGTCCACCGCCGCCACCACGCCGCCACCGACACCCCCGACGATCCCCACTCGCCGCTCGTCCTCGGCTTCTGGCGGGTGCAGCTCGCGAACGCCGCGCTCTACCGTCGCACCGCGCGCGACGGCGTGACCGTCGACAAGTACGCCAAGGACCTCACCCCGGACCGGCTCGACCGCTGGTTCTTCGACCGGGCCTGGCTCGGGCTCGGCATCGGCGTCGTCGTCCTCTGCCTCGTCCTCGGGTGGCAGACCGGACTGCTCGCCGCGGTGGTGCACATGGTCGCCTATCTCGGCCTGAGCGGCGCGGTCAACGCCGTCGGCCACACCGTCGGCGCCCGGCCCCACGACAACTCGGCGACGAACGGCCGGTTCCTCGCCCTGATCACCGCCGGTGAGGGTCTGCACAACAACCACCACGAGGCACCCACCTCGGCGCGCTTCGCGCGGACCCGCGGTGACGTCGATTTCGGCTGGTGGGCGGTGCGCTCGCTCTCGCTCCTGGGGCTGGTGCGCATCCGGCACCGCACGGTCCCGGCCCGCTCCAGCTGACGCCCTGGTCGGCCCGAGGCCCGCTCAGTCGGCGGGGCTGGCGCTCGGCGCCAGGTCACGCACCGCTTGGCGCAGCACGTCGACGCCGAGCCCCAGGATCGCCGGCGCCGGTGTCGTCACCCCGTTCGCCGCGTAGCGCGCCAGGTGCTCGCGGCACTCGCTCGGCGAGCCGTGCACGATGAGCTCGTCGACGAGTGACTCGGGGATCGCCTCCGTCGCCGCGGCCCGGTCGCCGGCCCGCCAGGCCTGCCACATCGGCTCGAGCTGCTCCCCGCGGCCCAGCCACTCGTGGAACGCGGCGTAGACGGGGACGTTGAGGTACGCCGCGATCGCCCGGCGGCCCACGAAGCGCACCAAGTCCAAGTCCTCGCTGGGCAGCACGAAGATGCGCGCCACGATCTCCTTGTCCTCACCGACGTGGGGGACGACGGTCTTGACGTCGTCCGCCGACAGCCAGTTGATGATGGCGCCGTCGCCCTCGCGGCCGGCGAGGCGCAACATGCCCGGCCGCAGCGCCGCGATCAGGATCGGCGGCATCTCCGGCACGGGCACCTCGAGACGAAAGCCGCGCACCGAGAACGTCTCGTACTCGGCCGTCACCTTGTCGCCGGGCAGCGCGGCCCGGAGGAACCGCACCACGTCCCGCACCCGGTGGTACGGCTTCACGAACGGGATGCCGTTCCAGCGCTCGACGATGACCTCCGACGACGTCCCCAGCCCCAACGCGAAGCGTCCCGGCGCGGCCTGGCACATCGCCGCCACCGACTGGGCCAGCGTCGCCGCGCCCCGCGTGAAGGCGGGCACGATCGCGGTCCCGAGCCGCAGCTGCGGCGTCCACGCCGCGGCCAACGCGAGCGGTGTGAACGCGTCGGTCGCCCCGGCCTCCGCCGACCAGACGTCGGTGTAGCCGAGCGCCGCGACCTCCTCGTACCAGCTGCGGTGATCGGCCAACGACACGTCGTTGAACGGGACCGTGATGCCGTATCGAGCGGGAACACTCATGGGGACGCCTCCGAGGACGGGTCGGTCGCGGCTGGTGGACGTTCCGCCGTCCGGGCCTCCCGGTCGGTCCAGTTCCGCACGATCGCGGACTGGCTGGCGGTGGCGAGCAGCGTGCCATCCTCAGCCCACAAGTGCACGACCCCGTGGCCGAACCCGTCCGCGACCGCCTGGACCCGCACGTCGGCGAGGACCCACTCGGTGGGGTGGGCATCCGAGGGGCGAACCATCCGCAACGTGTTGTCGAGGCTGTTGCTCGACGTCCGCCGACCCAACGCCTGGCTGATGCCGAACGGGACGTAGTCGGCCACGACCGCCAGCGCCGACGCCGTCGCCGGGATCCCCGGGAGCCGCACCCACAGCGCGGTGCGGCCGTCACCCGGCGTCCCGTCGAGCTGCTCGAAGAACCGGGCGTTGGCCATCCGCATCCCGAGCCGCTCCCCGATCGTGCCCCGCTGATGCGCCGGCACGTCCCTCGCGGGGCTCGCCGCGACCGACGGGACGTCCGGTCGCACCGCCCACGACCCGGACCAGTCCAGCTCCCGCCGACCCAACGCGCCGACGACGGTGAAGATCTCCTTCCCGTCGACACGGGCCAGGACCCGAGCCTGCGACGACCGGTGCCCCCGCGTCACCTCGGTGGCTTCGAGCTCCACCACGTCGGGCGGACGGGCGAACGCCAGGTACTGCGCGCTGGCCCACACCAGCGGCCGACCGGTCAGACGCTCCAGCACCTCGATCGCCGCGCCGAGCGCGGCGCCGCCGAAGAACGCACCGAACCCCGAGCACAGGCCGCGCACCACTGGAAGCCGCCACCGGCCGGGGTCACCGGTGGGAGTGAGGCCGTAGAACTCGAGGACGTCCACGGCCGGCGACGCTAATGGCCGCGGATCGACGCGCTCCGTCCCGACCGCGGCGGGCCGGGCCCCAACTGGCAGACTGGCGGCCCAAACCAGCGGCGGGGGAGAAGCGGCGTGCGAAAGCGCCTGAACGTGGTCGTGACGGTCGTGGCCATCGTCGCCGCGACGGTCGTCGCCTCGACCGGGCCCGCGGGCGCGACCCGGGCCGCCGCGAGCGGCTACCCGTCGATCGTGAACGCGGCGATCGCCGACCTCCAGGCGTACTGGACGAAGGAGTTCCCGCAGCTCTACGGCGGCACCTACAAGCCGGTGGCCCAGATCATCCCCGCCGACGCCAGCACCAAGATCCCGGACTGTCAGGGCCAGAAGATCTCGTACGCCAAGGACGTCAAGGGCAACGCCTTCTACTGCTTGCAGAGCAACTTCATCGTCTACGACAACCAGAACCTGTTTCCGGCGCTGGCCAAGAACTTCGGCAACTTCGCCCCCGCCCTGGTGCTCGCCCACGAGTGGGGTCACGCCATCCAGGACCGGGCCGGCATCGACAAGACCCAGTTCCCCACGATCCTCATCGAGCTCCAAGCCGACTGCTTCGCCGGCACCTGGATGAAGCGCGTCGCCAACGGCGACAGCAAGGGCGTGCGGTTCGTCGGCGGCGACCTCGACACCGCCCTCTCCGCCTACCTGACGTTCCGGGACTCGGTTGGCACCACGCCCGGCGACACCCAGGCCCACGGCGACGCGTTCGACCGGGTCAACGCGTTCCAGACCGGCTACGACAGCGGGGCCGGCGCCTGCAAGACCTTCCTCGATCCGAACGGGGCTCCGCCGATCACCGAGCAGACGTTCACGAACGCCCAGGATGCCGCGACGGGTGGGAACCTCCCCGCCCCGCAGGTGATCCCGGTGACGATGGAGCTCCTGGACGAGTACTACGCCCAGGTCGCCCCGAACGTCCCGCCCCTCGCGGTCGACAAGGTGCTCAAGTTCACCGCCAGCGGTCCGACGTCGCAGTACCCGAAATGCCCGGGCACCCTGGCCAAGAAGGACATCCAGAACCGGGTGTTCTACTGCCTCAACAGCAACTACATCGCGTTCGACGAGCCCCTGCTGAACAACATCTACAACAAGATCGGCGACTTCGGCGTCGCCACCCTCATCGGTGACACCTACGCCACGTACATCCAGTTCAAGCAGAACTTCCCCGGGGTGCAGAACAACACCGTGAACGCGGTGCTCGGAGCGGACTGCTACACCGGCGCGTGGGCGCAGGCCGTGGCCCAAGGCCTCCCGAGCCAGACGCTCAACTCCACCGTCACGCTCTCGCCGGGCGACCTCGACAAGGCGATCCAGGCGTTCATCACCTACGACACCGCCCGCGGGGTGTCGGTCAAGAGCGACTTCGTGTTCCGTCGGGTCGAGGCGTTCCGCAAGGGGTTCTTCAGCGACTTCGCGACGTGTACCCGGACCTACGCGAACTCGTCGACGACCCCGTCGAGTTGAGCGGGGCGTGACCTCACCCGCTGCGGTCGAGGTCGAAGGGCTGGTCAAGCGGTTCGGGGACTTCACCGCGGTCGACG
>DAIMHT010000018.1:0-15279 GCA_036723155.1 Actinomycetota bacterium | reverse complement strand
CCGAGTGCCAAACTGGGCTAGCACTCGCCACCTGTGAGTGCCAACGAACTCGTCCCCGACCACTCCCAGGGGGAGCAGATGCCTAAGCAAATCGCCTACGCCGAGAGTGCCCGACGGTCACTCGAGGCCGGGATGAACAAGCTCGCCGACGCGGTCCGGGTCACCCTCGGGCCCCGAGGCCGCAACGTCGTCCTGGAGAAGAAGTGGGGCGCACCCACGATCACCAACGACGGGGTCTCGATCGCCAAGGAGATCGACCTCGAAGACCCGTACGAGAAGATCGGCGCGGAGCTGGTCAAGGAAGTCGCCAAGAAGACCGACGACGTCGCCGGTGACGGCACGACGACCGCCACGGTCCTCGCGTGGGCGATGGTGCGGGAAGGGCTGCGCAACGTCGCCGCCGGCGCCAACCCGATGGTCCTGAAGAAGGGCATTGAGGCCGCGGTGTTCACCGCGGTCGACTCGATCAAGGCCCAGGCCCAAAAGGTCGAGACCGACAAAGCCCAGATCGCCAACGTGGCGGCGATTTCCGCCGCGGACGCCGAGATCGGCTCCATGATCGCGGAGGCGCTCGAGAAGGTCGGGACCGACGGCGTCATCACCGTCGAGGAGAGCCAGACCTTCGGGATGGAGCTCGACCTCGTCGAGGGGATGCGCTTCGACAAGGGCTACATCTCGCCGTACTTCGTGACCGACCCCGAGCGGATGGAAGCCGTCCTCGACGACGCGTACCTGCTGCTCGTGTCCTCGAAGATCTCGGCGGTCAAGGACATGCTGCCGGTCCTCGAGAAGGTCATGCAGGGCGGCAAGCCCCTCGCCATCGTCGCCGAAGACGTCGAAGGTGAAGCGCTCGCCACGCTGGTCGTCAACAAGATCCGCGGCACCTTCAAGTCGGTGGCCGTCAAGGCCCCCGGGTTCGGGGAGCGCCGCAAGGCGATGCTCGAAGACATCGCGGTCCTCACCGGCGGCCAGGTGGTCTCCGAAGAGGTCGGTCTGAAGCTGGAGAACGTCGGCCTCGACCTGCTCGGCACGGCCCGCAAGATCGTCGTCACCAAGGACGAGACGACGATCGTCGAAGGCGGCGGCAACAAGGCCGACGTGCAGGGCCGCATCAACCAGATCAAGGCCGAGATCGACAACACCGACTCCGACTACGACCGGGAGAAGCTCCAGGAGCGGCTCGCCAAGCTGTCGGGCGGAGTGGCGATCATCAAGGTCGGTGCCGCCACCGAGGTCGAGCTCAAAGAGAAGAAGCACCGCATCGAAGATGCCGTCCAGACCACGAAAGCCGCGGTCGAAGAAGGCGTCGTCGCCGGCGGTGGCGTGGCGCTCGTGAGAGCCCAAGCCAAGGTGCTCGACGCGGCCAAGAAGATGGACGGTGACGAAGCGACCGGCGCCCGCATGGTGGCCCGAGCCCTCGAAGAGCCGATCAAGCAGATCGCGCACAACGCGGGCATGGAAGGCGGCGTCGTCGTCGAGAAGGTCAAAGGCCTCTCCGGCAACGAGGGCCTCAACGCTGATACCGGCAACTACGAGGACCTCCTCAAGGCCGGAGTCATCGACGCGGCGAAAGTGACCCGCTCGGCGCTGCAGAACGCGGCGTCGATCGCGGCGCTGTTCCTCACCACCGAGGCCGTCGTCGCCGACAAGCCCGAGGACAAGCCCGCCATGCCCGCCGGGATGCCCGGTGGCGGCATGGGCGACATGGACTTCTGACCTCGAACCAACACGAACCGCCGGTGTGGGGCGCCCTTCGGGGCGCCCCACCCGCGTCGGGGCCCATCCGAGGGTCGTGTATCTCGGCCCCGCCGAGGACCAAGATGGGGCATGGAGGAAGCACGGATCCGCTCCATCGTCCTCGCCAAATGGTCCGACTACGAACGGGCCGTTCCCGCGGTGCGGGTCCGGTTCCTCGCCCGCGAGGCCTACCTCGAAGCGGCCCGGCGGGACCAGCGGGTCCTCGACGAGCTCGCCGTGGGCTGGTTCACCGACTTCGACACCGAGTTCCGGGACCCCGTGCTCGCCGACCCGGCCACCGACCAAGTCACGGTCTGCCCGCCGATCATGCGCGACGTCGTTGCCCCCGAACCGCCCCGCATCCAACGCGCCTTCATCGAAGGCTCGTTCCTCCGTCGGCTGTTCCGGCTCCTCGTCGACACCCACGGGTGGGAAGCCGACGCGCAGGTCCGGGCCGTCATGGCCCGCCACTTCCCGTTCCAGCTCGTCACGGTCGAGGCCGTCGAGGGACGGCCCACCGACGGCGCGTAGAGTGAATCGCCGGGCCGCCGCGACCGCCGCGCCCGACGACCAAGCCCTCGAGCTCCACCCCCCGAACCTGACGGTGCAGGACCCATGAGCGACGAACCCCTCGAGGCGTCCGTGGGCTGGGGTGTCGTGCACCTCTTCTACCGAGTCGACCGGAGCCGAGCCGACAACGAGCCCGGGAGCGCCAAGCACGTCCTCGACGCCATCGACCGGCTCACCACCGACGACACCCACCAAGTCCTGACCTTCGCCGTCCTGGGCCACAAGGCCGACCTCGGGATCATGGCCCTCGGCCCCGACCTGGCCCGGCTCCAGACGTTCGAGCAGGACCTGACGCGCGCCCCCCTGATCCCCACCTGGTCGTACGTGTCGCTCACCGAGCAGTCCGAGTACGCCGCCACCGAGGACGACGAGCGCCACCGCCTCGCCACCGAAGACGGGATTACCGACCCCGACGAGCTCGGGGCCCGGCTCGCGGTGTGGCGCGACCGCATCGAGCACTACCGCGAGCAGCGAATCCACCCTCGTCTCCCCGCGCGGAGAACGATCTGCTTCTACCCGATGTCGAAGCGACGCCTCGAAGCCGACAACTGGTACGCGCTCGACTTCGCCGACCGGAAGCGGCTGATGGCCGGCCACGCCCGCGTCGGACGCACCTACGCCGGTCGGGTTCTCCAGCTCATCACCGGGTCGACTGGCCTCGACGACTGGGAGTGGGGCGTCACGCTCCTCGCCGACGACCCCGCGGCGCTCAAGGAGATCGTCTACGAGATGCGCTTCGACGAGGTGTCCGCCCGCTACGCCGAGTTCGGGCCGTTCTTCACCGGCCTGGTCCTCGAGCCGGTCGAGGCCCTCCGTCGCGTCGGGCTCGACGCCTGACCAACGACGTCGAGGCCCGGGCGCGTCTCACCGACGCCGGCGCCGCCATCGTCACCGGCGTCGAGGCGCACCTCCCCGAGTATCTCCTCGGTCGGGCCGCCCGCATCCTCGACGCGTGGGACCGTCTGCCGCCGGACACGCGCGCGAGCGTCGACCGTCGACTTCGCGACGCCGTCGACACCGCGACCCGACGGGTCGCGTCCGAGCTCGGCGTCCTGATCGACACCGACCCCGCGGAGCAACGCGCGACGCCGCTGGAGGTGGTGCGCACCGGGGTCCGGGAGCCGAGCGTCGTGCTCGAGGCCATCGGGATCCCGTCCGTCGTGCGCGACGAGTTCGAGGAACGCTCCTTTCCCGACGATCGGTACGGCCTCGCGCCCCGCACGTTCGCCGACCTCGACGACGGCCTCGGGCCGTGGCAGCTCGTCTGGGGCGTGGCGAAGGCGGCCGTCCTTCACCCCCCGCGACCCGACCTGCCGCTGTAGTGTGGTCGTTCGGCCACTTTGGGTGAGGGAGCGGATGACGGACCCCGGGACGTCGGCCGGCACGGCGCGGACGGGCCCAGACCAGTTGCGCCTCGTCGACGAGGAGCAGGCGTCACGGTCGCGCCCCGGCCTCTCGGCCGAGCAGCTCGGAGGCGTGCTCGAGCACTCCTTCGAGACCATCACTGTGCTCGAGTCCGACGGGACCGTCCGCTACACGACTCCGTCGGCCGAGGAGATCAGCGGCTATCCCCAGTCGTTCATCGTCGGGCGGGACGGCTTCGACCGGATCCATCCCGACGACGTCAGCGAGGTCATGGAGGCGTTCCGTGAGTGTGCCGAGGTGCCCGGGCTGGGTCGGAAGGTGCACCTCCGGCTGCGCCACGCCGACGGCCACTGGATCACGATGGAAGCGGTCGGCAACAACCTGCTGGACGACCCCAGCATCCACGGCATCGTCATCTCCGCCCGCGACATCACGACCCAACGGGAGACCGAAGAAGCGCTGCGGGCCAGCGAAGGACGACTGCGCGACCAGGCGCACATCCTCGAGATGATCGCCACGAGCGAACCGCTCGAGGACATCCTCGCCGAGATCTGCCGCTCGGTCGAGGTGTACTCGAGCGACGTGCGCTGCACGATCTGGCTCGTCGACGAAGACGCGTTGGTGCTGCGCCCCGGCGCGGCACCGTCGTTCCCCGAGTCGTTCACCCGAGCCCTCGACGGGCTGCCCGTCGCGGACGGCGCCGCCGCGTGCGGGACCGCCGCGTTCCGGGCCGAGACCGTGATCGTTGCCGACGCCCTCGACGACCCCCTGACCGAACCGATCCGCGACCTCGCCCGCGCCGAGGGGATCCGCGGCTACTGGTCGACGCCCGTGCGCGCCGCGTCGGACGGCCGGGTCGTCGGGACGTTCGGCACCTACCTGCGCGAGCCCCGGGGCCCCACCCCCACCGAGGAGGCGACCGTCGAATCGCTGCTGCAGCTGGCCGCGATCGCGATCGAGCATCACGCCTTCGAAGGCCAGCTCTCGCATCAAGCCCATCACGACCCGCTGACCGCGCTCCCGAACCGGGTCCTGTTCCACGAGCTGCTCGAGCACGCCCTCGCCCGGTCGGTCCGAGCCAACACCGCGGTCGCGGTCCTGTTCTTGGACCTCGACCGCTTCAAGGTCGTCAACGACAGCCTCGGTCACGACGCCGGCGACGCGCTCCTCGCGGTGCTTGCCCGACGCCTCGAGGGGGTGTTGCGCCCCGGGGATGTCGTCTCGCGGTTCGGTGGTGACGAGTTCACGGTCCTCTGCGAGGACATCGATCCCCACGCCGCGGGTCGTCAGTCCGTCAACGTCGCCGAGCGGATGATCGACGCGGTCGGGGAGCCGTTCGTGCTCGACGGCGACGAGCAGTTCCTCAGCGCCAGCGTCGGGATCGCCCTCGCCTTCCACGGCTCGGAACGCCCCGAAGATCTCCTGCGGGACGCCGATGCCGCCATGTATCGCGCCAAGGAGCGGGGGCGAGGCTGCTGCGAGATCTTCGACGAAGCGATGCGGGCGCGGGCCCAGGACCGCCACGAGATCGAGAACACACTGCACCGAGCCGTGTCACGCGAGGAGCTGCGCGTCTTCTACCAGCCCGTCATCTCGCTGTACGACGGCGAGTGCGTCGGTGTCGAAGCGCTCGTCCGCTGGCAGCACCCCGACCGGGGCCTGCTTCCCCCCGGCGAGTTCATCCCTCTCGCCGAGGAGACCGGCCTGGTGGTGCCCATGGGGCTGTGGATCCTCAAGGCGGCCGTGGCCCAGGCCGCCGAGTGGCGCCGGACCCAGCGGGAACCGGCCCGGTTCCGGCTGTCGGTGAACCTCTCGGGCCGCCAGCTCCAAGACCCCGACCTCGCGACAACCGTCGGTGAGTTCCTCGCCGCGGTGGGCCTGGACCCGCAGTCGCTGTGCGTCGAGATCACCGAGAGCGTCCTGATGGAGGACGCTGACGTCGGCGTCGGGGCGTTGAAGGCGCTGAAGTCCATCGGGGTGCGAGTCAGCGTCGACGACTTCGGGACCGGCTACTCGTCGCTCGGGTACCTGCGGCGCTTCCCTGTCGACGAGGTCAAGATCGATCGTTCCTTCGTGGCTCGCCTCGGCACCGACCCCGCCGACGCGGCAATCGTCGCTGCGGTCGTGAGCCTCGGTCACGCGCTCGGGGTCTCCGTCGTCGGTGAGGGTGTCGAGACCGAAGCGCAGCTCGACGAGCTGCGCGACCTCGGCGCGGACGCCGCCCAGGGCTTCTACTTCGCTCCGCCCCAGCCCGCGGCGGACCTCACCCCTCGCTTGCTCCGCAACCTGCGCTGGGGATAGCCGCCCAGGCCGCGTGCGCCGTGACCGCGCTGCGGCGAGGTGCGCCACCCAGTCGGCACCCGGCAGCCGTCACCTAAGGTGCGCGTGTGAGTGAGCCTGTCCCGGTCTCGGCCGCGGATCTGCTGCGGTGGGCCGAGACCCTGTCGGGGATCGCGCGCACCGGGTTGGGCTTCACCCAAAGCCTGTACGAGCGGGAACGCTTCGAAGAGGTGTTGAAGGTCGCGGCCGACATCCGGGCGGGCGCGGTCGAGGAAGCCGAGGCGGACGCGCTCTTCGACGAATGGATCAGCACCGTCGGTGAAGGCGTCGCCGGATACGTGACACCGAAGGTCGCGGTCGCGGCGGTGGTCGGCAACGAGGAGCGCGAGATCCTCCTCACCCAGCGGGCCGACTCGGGGGTGTGGCTCTACCCGGTCGGGTGGGCCGACGTCGGCTACTCGGCGTCCGAGGTCGCGGTGAAGGAGGTCTACGAGGAGACCGGGATCGAAGTCGAGCCGGCGTCGCTCATCGCGGTGTTCGACGGCCTTCGCCTCGGCTTCGCTCGCCTGCCGCTGTACTCCCTGGTGTTCCACTGCCGGATGATCGGCGGTGAGCTGCGCGGCCATCCCCTCGAGACTCGCGCCGTGGGCTTCTTCGCTCGCGACGCCCTGCCCTGGCCCCTCGCCGGTGGCGCCCGCTGGGTCGAGACCGCCTTCGCCGCCATCGACGGCGAGCAGCGCCCCTGTGACTTCGATCCGCCCCGCACCCCGCCGTGGCGGCCGGGTTAGGCGACGGCGGCCTTCAGCTCGCTCATGGTGAACAGCGGCCGGGCCTCGACCCCGATGTCGTGCAGCGCCGCGGGACCTCCCGCCTCGCGGTCGATGACACACAGCGCGTGCTCGACGATCGCCCCGCGGTCGCGAAGGTCGGCGCAGGACAACAGGACCTGACCGCCTGACGTCACGACATCTTCGACGACGGTGATCCGGCGGCCCTCGAGCTCGCCGCCCTCGGCCAGCTGACAGGTGCCGTACGTCTTGGCTTCCTTGCGCACGAACAGGGCCGGGAGGCCCGTGACCGACGAGACCGCGACCGCTAACGGCACGCCGCCCAGCTCGAGTCCCGCGAGGAGGTCGGTCCCGTCCGGGACCAGCGGGGCGAGGGCCTCGCCGATGGCGTGCAGCAACGCCGGGTCGCTCTCGAAGCGGTACTTGTCGAAGTACTCGTGGCTCGTCGCACCCGACCGCAGGGTGAACGTCCCCGTGAGGTGCGAGGCGTCGTAGATCGCCCGGGCCAGCTCGGCTCGGTCCATCACGGCCGCCGCCCGAGCTCGTCGAGGAGCATCCCGGTGATCGACTCGGCGCGCTTCGACCGCTCCCACCGCTCGCCGATGGCGGCATGGTCCACGAGCCCGGCCCGGTCGGGGGCGACGCCGAGCGCCTCGGTGGCCGACGCGGCGAGCACCGCCGGTTCGATGTCGTCACCGAAGGCCGGGAAGCACTCGAGGCCCTCCCACAGCGAGGTCAGGGGTCGGGGCTCGTCCCCGAGGGCCAGCGCGTCGGGGTCGGCGCCGTCCCGGAGGGCCCCGACGACCGTCTCCCACAGATCATGGTGCGACAGGGGCGGCGGCGCGAACCCGCCGACGGGATGCAGCCGCCACTCGAGCGTCGCGCCGGCCGGACCGTCGTCGGTCAACCAGGTTTGGGTCCCATTGAGGTAGCTGTCGACGGGGAGACCGAACTGGTCGTCCAACGCCACGACGAGCGTCGGCGACACCGGCCACACCGCCGTCGGGACCCGGTCGCTCACGCCGCGACGGCGGCGGCGACCTCGATCGCCCCGTAGCGAGTGATGGGCTCGAACAGGTCCAACACCGTGCGGTCGTTCTCGAGGATGCCCCGCGCTCGTGACGTCACGAGGTGCTGCCCGGCGAAACGCCGGGCGACGACGGCCTTGCGGGCGTCGTCGCGTTGCAACGCCCACGTCGCCTCGTCGAGGAGCAACGCGCCCTGCATGAGATCCGACAGGAGATAGGTGAGGCGACGGGTGTTCAGCAGCTGCAGCTCGTTCGAGACGGTGTCGAGATGCGTGATCGCAGCGCGGGTGTCGGCGAGCGTGGCCGCGACCGCGTCGACCGCGGGAGCCAACACCGGCGCCGGGTCCGCGCCGCCCAGAGCCCGCTCGACGCGCTCGAGCAGGGATTCGTGGGCCCCGTCGTTGCGCATGGCGCGGCGCACGTCGAGGCAGCAGATGTTCTCGGTGCCCTCCCAGATGGTGTGGCACTGCGCGTCGCGCAGCTGGCGGGCCATCGGCCAGTCCTCCATGTAGCCGTTCCCGCCCAGCATCTCGAGGGCTTGGCTGGCGGCACCGATCGCGGCGCGGGTGGCCCGAACCTTGGCCAGCGGCACGAGGATCCGGCGCAACCGCCGCCCGGCGTCTTCGTCGTCGGCGCCGCGGGTGGCGATGGCGCACTCGAACGTCAACGCCGCACCCGCCTCGAGATCGACGAGCAGGTCCACCAGCGTCTCGCGGACCAGCGGATAGCGGTCGATGCGCTGACCCCACTGCTCCCGGCTCGACGCGTAGATCGCGGCCTCGAGGAACGACCGGCGATGGATCCCGAGACCCATGAGCGCCACACCGAACCGGCTCCCGTTGACCATCTCCATCATGGTGTTGAGGCCCCGCACCGGGCCCGAGCTGGGCGTCGGGTCCGACTCGCGCGGCATCGGGCTCGCCAGCCACGCCCGCGCCCCGTCCAGGATCACCTCGCCGGTCGGGACGCCGGTGGTGCCGAGCTTGGGCTTGAGCCGCTTGATGCGAAAGCCGTTCGCCGCCCCGTCGGGCAGGAGCCGGGGGACGATGAACGTGGCGAGCCCGCGGGCCCCTTCGGGCGCGCCGTCGGGTCGGGCCAGGACGATGAACACCTCGGCGTCGACGTTCGAGCAGAAGTACTTCTCGCCGTGGAGCCGCCATTCGCCGCCGTCGGGCACGGCGCGGGTGGTGTTGGCCCCCACGTCGCTGCCGCCCTGGCGCTCGGTGAGGAACATGCCGCCTTCCCACGCCTGGTCAGGGTCGAGGCTCGTCAGGCGGCTCAGCATCTCGTCGCGCACCGACGGGGGCGCGAAGCGCTCCACGATGTCCGCCGCGCCGGCGGTCATCCCGAGCCCGCAGTAGATCGCGGTCTCGGCTTGGCTCACGAGGTACGCGAGCGACGCGGTGACGACCGCCGGCACCGGACGCCCGGCGTGATACGGGAGGCCGGTGAAGCCGGCCCGGACCAGGTCGGCCTTGCTCTCCAGCCACGTCGGGTGATGCTCGACGACGTCGACTTCGTGACCCCACCGGTCGTACCGGCGCAGCACCGGGCCGTGCTTGTCGGTCTCCTCGGCGCGCCGGGCGATCGGGCCGCCGCACAGCACGCCGTACTCCGCGACGTGGCCCTCGGCGAAGGCGCGATCGTTGGGATCCGGGAGGAGCCGATCGAGCAGCGCCCGCAGGTTCGGGTCGAGGGCGTACCAGTCGAGTCCGATGCCGTTCTCGTAGCTCGCGTAGTCGGGCAGCACGAGTCGAGGGTACCGTGCCCGCATCTGGCGAGGATGGGAGCAGCACCCGATTCGGCGCAGCGCCGCCGCGGCCCTGGTCGTGGCGTCCCTCGCGGCCTGCGGGGGCGGTGGGGGCGGACCGACCGGACCGACGTTGAGTCGCTCCGTGGTCGTGAGCCGGGTGAACACCGAGTGCGCCAAGCTGATGCAGGCCAGCAACGACCTCGTGGCGGCGCAGGACCCCAACGCGCACGGGACGCGGGTGGAGCAGTTTATGAAGGGGGCGGCGTCGCAGCTCCGGGCCCGGGTGCACACCATCGGGACGCTGCACGCGCCGGGCTCGATCTCGGGAGACCTCAGCCGGTTCGTGTCGCTGCTCGGCCAGTACGCCGACGGCCTCGACGCGCTCGCCAGCCGAATCCACTCCGACGAGACCTACATGGATCTCCTGAACCGCAGCACGGCCCAGGTCGACGCGCTCAACCAGCTCTCGAGCCAGACCAACACGATCGCGGCCCGGCTCGGCTTCACCAAATGCGGCACCTGACGTAGCGCGTCCAACCGGGGCCCGAACCGCGCCGGCGCGGCTCCTCGCCCGGTCACGACCTCCACCGGCGCGTGTCTTGCTGGCGGCTCGGCTACCGAACGGGGCCCGCCAGGAGGTTCAGCGTGCATCCCTTTCCCTTGGCGCGCCGCGGCGCGCTCGTCTGCTCGGTCCTGCTCGCGCTCGGCGGCGTCGCCCTGTCCGGTCACCCCGCGGCCGCCGCGGACCAGACCGTCTGTCACGACGCAACATTGAGCCACCAGCGCACCGAGGTCGACACCGACGTGACGCTCCCGCGCTTCGACCCCAGCCTCGGGACGCTCCTGGCGGTCAGCGTCCCCACCCAGAGCATCCACCTCGACACCGACGCCCGCTTCCAGAACACCGCCCAATCCAGCGTGGTGTTCTCCGAGGACATGCACTACACGTTCACGCTCACGAGCCCGAACGGGCTCCCGTCACCGGCGCCGCTCGCCGGCATGATCCAGCGGATCCCGTCGACCACGTTGGCCCCGTTCAGCGGCACGCTCGACTTCCAAGGCCCGAGCTCGGTCACCGAGCCCTCCACGTCGCGGGACGCCGCCGCGGCGCCGGTCACCTCGAGCGACCCCGGGGTGCTCAGCGCGTTCACCGGCGCGGGCACCGTCCCGTTCCACGTCAAGAGCATGATCGCCGAGGTCTTCAACGGCGGCGGCGGCAACGTCCAGGCGGTCATCAACACGTTCGTCGCCGGCGCGGTGCAGGTCTGCTACCGCTACGCCACGGTGGAGGTGTCCGGCGTACCCCCCGCGGTCGCGCCGCTGCCACCACCCGCGGTTGCGCCGCCTCCGGTGGTGGTCGCTCCCCTTCTGACCGGTTGAGCAGCGCTTGCACTGAACGCGCGCACCCACGATGATGCGCACAACAACGGCGACCGCAGGGCACGGTCACCGATGGTCGCCCGGTCCGGCCTTTGCACCGAGCGGCAACTGCCCAGCCCCACCGCTGCGGGGACGGCCGGGTGAAGGGGCGCCCCGTTGAGCCGGATGTTGCCCAGCCGACTCCGGGGCGCCCCACCTTTTTCCTACGGTGCTGCGTACGGTCGGGGATGCCGCCCGGATTGCCTCCCGGTGTCGTCGCGCCGGGTCGAGTGACGGACCCCTGGCCGTGTCGCCGTGCGGCCCGTAGCCTGCGAGGGTGGCCTACGACCGGTTGAGCGCCCTCGACGCCAGCTTCTTGCACCTCGAGGGTCTCGAGACGCCGATGCACGTCGGCGCGCTCACCGTCTTCGAGGGGGAGTCGTTCTTCTCCCCCGGGGGCCGGTTCCGGATCGGCGCGGTCCGCGACCTCGTCTCGTCGCGGCTGCATCGCATCCCCCGGTTCCGAAAGCGGCTGCAGACCGTCGCCGTGGACGCCGGGCACCCGATCTGGGTCGACGACGACCGGTTCGACATCACGCACCACGTGCGCCTGACGGCGCTCCCGAGCCCCGGCGACCGGCCCCAGCTCCTCACCCTGTTCGAGCGGCTCCAAGCCCAGGTGCTGGACCGGAGCCGGCCCCTCTGGGAGCTGTGGTTCGTCGAAGGCCTCGAGGGCGGTCACGTCGCCCTCATCCAGAAGACCCACCACGCGCTCGTCGACGGCGTCTCCGGCGTCGACGTGGCCACCGTGCTGCTCGACTTCACCCCCGACGTCGCGGTCACCGAACCGGTGCCGTGGGAGCCGGCCGTCGCGCCGTCACCCGGCCGGCTGCTCATCGACACGCTGAAGGAACACGTCGCGGTTCCGGCCGCCGCCGCCCGCCGGGCCCGGACCGGACCGGACGAGCCGAGCGCAACCGACCGGATGGCCCAGGTCGCGCGCTCCATCGCGACGCTCGCCGACGGTGGCGTCGTCGCGCCCCGCACCTCGTTGAACCGGCCGGTCGGTCGGACCCGACGGTTCGGATGCGTGCGAGTGTCACTCGACGACGTGAAGACGGTGCGACACGCGTTGGGGGGCACGGTCAACGACGTCGTCCTGGCCGGCGTCGCCGGGGGCCTGGCGCGGCTGCTCGAGTCACGCGGTGAGCTCACCCCCGAGCTGACGCTGAAGGTGTTCTGCCCGGTGTCGGTGCGCGACGAGACCCAACACCTGCAGCTCGGGAACCGGGTGTCGGCGATGTTCGTCCCGCTCCCGGTCGGCGACCCCGACCCGGAGCACCGCCTCCAGCTGGTCCGCGACGCGACCCAGAACCTCAAGGAACGAGACCAGGCGCTCGGCGCGTCAGCGCTGCTGAACCTCACCGAGTACGCCGCCCCGACCCTCCTCGGTCTCGGCGCCCGGGCCGCGCACCATCAGCCGTTCTTCAACCTGATCTGCACCAACGTGCCGGGCCCCCAGACGCCGCTGTACTGCCTCGGCGGCCGCATGCTCGAGGCCTACCCGATGGTCCCGCTGTCCAAGAACCTGAGCCTGGGGGTCGCCATCCTCTCGTATTGCGGTCACCTGCACATCGGTCTGCTCGCGGACCGGGACCAATGGGCCGACCTCGAGATCCTCGAAGCCGGACTCGACGAGTCGTTCGCGGAGCTGCACAAGATCGCGGTCGAGCGATGACCACCGTCGGACGTGACGCCTGGGAGCTCGCCGACGCCGTCCGGGCCGGCGACCTGTCGGCCCGTGACCTCCTCGAGGACCACCTGGCCCGCATCGAGGCGTGCAACCCGGCCCTGAACGCGGTCTGGTTCCTCGACATCGACGGCGCCCGGTCCCGCGCCCAGCAGATCGACGATCGGGTCGCGGCCGGTGACGATCCCGGCCCGTTCGCCGGGATCCCGATGGGGATCAAGGAGCTGGCCAGCGTCGAGGGTTGGCCCGACACGCACGCCTCGCTCGCCTACCGCGACCAGATCGCCGCCGCCGACGGGACCGAGGTGGCGCGGCTGCGCGCCGCGGGCGCGGTGCCGGTCGGGCTCACCACCGCGTCGGAGTTCGGCGCGGTCAGCTACACGAACACCCCGTTGCACGGCGTGACCCGCAACCCGTGGGACACCAGCCGCACCCCGGGCGGGTCGTCGGGCGGGTCCGCGGCCTCGGTCGCGGCGGCGATGTTCCCGGCGTGCACCGGCAGCGACGGCGGCGGGTCGATCCGAATCCCGTCCTCGTACTGTGGCCTGCCCGGCATGAAGTCCACGTACGGCTTCTCCGGGTCCGGGCCCGGGCCCCACTCGTTCTCGGAGACGTCGGTGCCGGGCCCGATCGTGCGGTCGGTGCGCGACGCGGCCCGCTACCTCGACGTGATCGCCGGACCGACCCTCCTCGACCCGACGTCGCATCCCCGGCCCCCGGTGTCGTTCGAGGCCGCGCTCAACTCCGGTGAGGCCATCGCCGCGCTCCGAGGTGCCCGCGTCGCCTGGTCCTCGACCCTCGGGTACGCGAGCACCCAGACCGAGGTGGAGGCGGCGACCCACGACGCGGCGAAGGCGCTCATCGCCGCCGCGGGCCTGGAGCTCGTCGACCTCGACCCGGTGTTCCCCAAACCCGGGGTGTCGTGGTCCGTGCTCTCGACCCTCGACAGCATGGCCTCCGACTACGAGGCGATCCGGGACCACATCGACGAGGTCACCGAGGTGATCGCGGCCGGGTTCGCCTCGTTCGAGCATCTGCGGCCCGACGTCGTGCTCAAGGCGATCCGGGGTCATCGCGCCGCGATCGCGGCCACGGCGGCGGTGTTCGAGTCGGTCGACCTGCTGCTCACCCCGACGACCCCGACCCCGGCGTTCGAGGCCGAAGGCCGCTTGCACGGGACGATCAACGGCAAAGAGGTGACCCTCATGGGGCTCTCGGCCGCGTTCACCGCGCCGTTCAACCTCTCGGGACAGCCCGCGTGCTCGATCCCGGTCGGGTTCGTCGACGGTCTGCCCGTCGCGTTGCAAGTCGTCGGGCGGCGCTTCGACGACCTGGCCTGCCTCGCGGCCGCCTCGGTGCTCGAGACGGAACGGCCGTGGCCGAAGCTGGCCCCGTTCGAGGCCGAAGGGTCACCGACGCCCGTCCCGTAAGATGGGCCCGTGACCGACGTGGCCCGTCGGCCGGGCGACTCGCCGACGGGAGCGCCCAGGCCGCGCAAGCAGGAACAGGAACCCGCCTCCGAGGCGGTGACCGAGGTCGCCCCCGACATCATCCGGATGCAGCTGCCGATCTGGATGCCGGGCCTCGGGCACGTCAACACCTACGGGCTCCTCGACGACCGGGGACTCGCCGTCGTCGACCCCGGTCTCCCCGGCCCGACGTCGTGGCGGGCCCTGAAGGACCGGCTGAAGACCGCCGGGTTCAAGCTCCGCGACATCCACACCGTCATCGTCACCCACTCGCATCCCGACCACTTCGGGGGCGCAGGTCGAATCAAACGAGAGGCGAACGCCGAGCTCATCACCCACCGGGCGTTCACGACCTGGTCGTTGCAAGAGAGCAGTCGGCGTCGACATCTCCCCAGCGAGGAGGCGGCGCTCGAAGCCGAACGCGTCGCGGCCGCGGCCGCGCAGGCCCTGGACCTCGGCGAGGAGATCCCGACGATCGCCGACCACGCCGACGACTACCGCGACGACCCGCTGCGCGACAACCCGACATCCGAGGTGCAGGCCCAGTCGGTGCCGTGGGGCGGCGAGACGCCCTGGGGTGGCAGCAAGCACGTCGGACCGCCGCTGCGACGGCGGCTGATGATCCGGTCGCTACGGTTCTTGTTCTCACCGCCGGCACCGACCCGCCGGGTCGTGCACGGCCAGCGCCTGCAGCTCGCGGGACGGGAGTTCGTGTCGATCCACACCCCGGGCCACACCATCGACCACCTCTGCCTCTACGACCCCGAGAACGGCGTCCTGCTCTCCGGTGATCACGTGCTGCCCACCATCACGCCCCACGTGTCCGGGGTCGGGAACGGCGCCGACGCGCTGCGGTCCTACCTGCAGACCCTCGACCTCGTCGCCGCGCTCGACGGGGTGCGCCTCGGGCTTCCGGCGCACGGGCATCCCTTCGACGACGTCCCCGGCCGGGTCGACGCGATCAAGCGTCACCACGAGGAGCGCATGCAGCTGCTGCTCGACGCGTCCGCTCAGATCGGGCCCGCGACCGTCGAGGAGCTCTCCCACGAGATCTTCCCCCGCAAGCACTGGGGGGTCATGGCCGAGAGCGAGACCTTCGCCCACCTGGAGCACATGGTGCTGGCCGGCAGCGCCGAACGGTGGCGCGACCACGACCGGCTGCTGTACCGCGCCGCACCCG
>DAIMHT010000017.1:12508-15519 GCA_036723155.1 Actinomycetota bacterium | reverse complement strand
GTCCGGTGTTCGCCCGGGCCCGGGCCGTGCCGAGCACGACGAGTCCCGCCAAGGCGATCAGGACGACCACGCCGACGATGATGACTGCCACGTTCTGCTCCTACTACAGCTCGAAGAAGATGCCGTTGTTCCACGGGAACACGAAGTTGAAGCCCTCGCCGCGGAAGAACGACCCGAGGATGACCAGCACCGCCCACAGCATGATGAACATGGTGAAGATCGCGATCGCGAACTTGCGATCCTTCGGGAAATGCGACGGGTTCTTGTCGACGAACGGCGCCACCGCGAGCAGCCCCAGGCCGATGCCGGGGATCGTCACCCCGGCGACCATCGGGTGGAACATCGTGAGCAGCTCCTGGAGGCCCAGGAAGTACCACGGCGCCTTCGACGGGTTCGGGGTCTTGTTCACGTCGGCGAGACCGAGCAAGGGCGCCTTCACCAGCGCTGAGAAGACCGTGAGCGCCGCCAGGACGATGAGAATCGCCGCGAACTCGATCACGAGCAGGTGGGGCCACACGTGCACCTTGTCCTGCGCCTCGGCTCGGGTCTGCTGGATCGACCCCGACTTCACGACCGTCAAGAGCCGCTGGGTGTGACCCCCGGGGCCCGTGGCGGTCGGGGCCGGCGGTGCCGCCACCGCGGTTGCGGTTCCGCCGCCGGCCGCAGCCGCCGCGGCCGCGCCGCCACCGGCGGCGGTCCGGCGGGCCTTCGACCGCTCGAGCAGATGGGCGGGGATCTTGGCGCCGCCGGCGGTCTCGACGTCCTCGCCGCCGCCCGCGTCGCCACCCCCGGCGTCGGGTGCCGGACCCTCCGGCGGGGGTGCACCGGCCTCGGCGGCCGGAGGGGTCTCCGGTGCCGCCTCGCCGCCCTCTTCGCCGGGGACGGGGAGACCTAGCGCTTTGCGGCGCTCGAGAGAGCGGCGCAGGAGGTGTTCGGGGACGTCGGCCACTTCGCGCTCCTACTCCGTCGACCTACAGGGGACCCGAGACTCCGCCGTCTTTACGGACGCGCCAGAAGTGCACGGCCATGAAGATGACGATGACGAACGGCAGCAGCAAAACATGGAGTACGTACCATCGAAGCAGGGTGCTGCCCGAAATCTCCTTCGATCCGAGCAGCACATATTTCACGCTGCTGCCGAACACAGGGGTGTACCCCATCATGTTCGTCCCGACGGTGACCGCCCAGAGCGCCAGCTGGTCCCACGGGAGCAGGTAGCCGGTGAACGACAGGAGCAGCGTGAGCGTCAACAAGATGACGCCGATGACCCAGTTGAACTCGCGGGGGGCCTTGTAGGCCCCGTGGTAGAAGACCCGGCACATGTGCAGGAAGACCGACAGCACCATGAGGTGCGCCGCCCACCGGTGCATGTTGCGGACCAGTGACCCGAAGGTCACCGCGGTCTCGAGCGTCTTGATGTCGTTCCACGCCGACGCCGTGGTCGGCCGGTAGAAGAACATCAAGAAGATGCCGGTGACCGTCAACAGGATGAACAAGAAGAAGGACAGGCCGCCGAGGCACAGCGTGTAGGACACCTTCACCGCGTGCCGCTTCACCTTCACCGGGTGAAGGTGGTACAGGACGTTGTTCATGATCACGTACGACCGGTTGCGGGGGCTGTCGGTGTAACCCCGCCGGTACACGGACCCCGGGCGGAAGATCGAGTTCCAGGCCTGCGAGCCGCGCATCCGCTCGTCGACCTTGTCGACCGCGGCCGCGACCCGCTCCCGGGCGTGCCCGTTGCCGTTCGTCCCGTTCCCGTTGGCCACGAACCTGTCTCCTTGGTGGTTTCTTCGTCCCCGCCTGCGCCGGTGGACGTCTAGAAGCGCACTCCGTACGCGTAGCCGTATCGAGCCGTTCTGGTGTGCCGGTCACCGTCTGGGGGCAGGCTGCCGAGCTTGCCGAGGATGATCACGCCCGTGGGGCAGCGGTCGACGCAGAGGGCGCAACGGGTGCAGATGTCCTCGTCGACGATGAACGCCACATGGTCTTTGGGGTCCTCGCCGGGTTGTTCGGTGCCGACCGCTTCGGCGATCGCCCCGACCGAGACCATGTGGATGCACTTCCACGGGCAGATGTCGACGCAGCCCTCGCAGAGGATGCACTCCTCCTGGTCGATGTGCAGGAACTGCTTCGGCTTGACCGACTGGGTCAGATACGCGGGATCGACCTCTTGGAGCTGGTAGTCGGTGACGAAGTCCGGCATCGGCGGGTTCGCGTCGGTTCGTGCCATGGCCGGCCCCTATGCCTTCGCCCGCAGCGGGCGCCCGAACCGGGACCGGCGCGCCGGGGCCTCACTGGCCATCGCCGCCTGCTCGCGGACCTCGTGGCGCTTCTGCCACATGACCCACAGTTTGAGGTTGAGGCCGAGGAAGGCGACGTACATCAACGCCACGACGATGTCGCGCAACGCCGGGTAGTCGAGGCTGAACGGCCAGTTCCACGGGAAGAACAGCATCGGGCGACCGCTGTGCCAGACGAACTTCGTGTTGTCACCCCACTGGATGTACGAGTTGGCGTAGTTGAGCCACTCGCTCGGGACGATCGCGTAGCCGACCACGAAGATGGCGAAGATCCCCACCGCGCCGCCGAAGCACTCGGCCCACGTGGCCGGCTCCTCGGGGTCGCGTGCCTCGCCGCTGGCGACCATCAGGAGCCCGTGACCGATCAAGGCCAGCGCGGTGGCCCACACGATGACGGTCT
This sequence comes from Actinomycetota bacterium, assembly GCA_036723155.1. GTDB lineage: Bacteria > Actinomycetota > Acidimicrobiia > IMCC26256 > PALSA-555 > PALSA-555. The sequence goes on along the minus strand of DAIMHT010000017.1, from coordinate 12,816 downwards.
GCGCGTCCGTGAACACCTTCGCGCCCACGATCCCGACCCCCAAGATGACCGGAAACGCGAAGTAGCCGACCCGGCTCGGGAACGGTCGTTTCAGCAGCGGCTTGCGGAGCAGGACCAAGAAGAAGCTCATGCCGACGCCGAGGGCGAAGACGCCCCAGAGGAGCCGACCGGCAGGGCGAATCCAGGGCAGCCAGTCGGGCATCAGGTTGGGCATGCCGCCGGTGTCCTCCCTCGGGAGCGTGTGTCTCCAAGAGCCGAGGCTCCTCAGGACCCTTGCCCCGTAGGCGTTTCCTACCACGCTAACTGTG
>DAIMHT010000017.1:0-12408 GCA_036723155.1 Actinomycetota bacterium | reverse complement strand
GCCGAGGCTCCTCAGGACCCTTGCCCCGTAGGCGTTTCCTACCACGCTAACTGTGAAAACGGCATATCGGCGTGCGGGTCAGGTCGGTGTCGCACCCCGGGCAGAGCCCCAACCTTGCGAGAGTTCGTCGGTCCCTCGGTAGGAGGGAGCGTGAAACTGCCTTCGGGCTTCTGACGTCAAGCCGAAATGTGCGCAGAGGATCGAGGTTGACCCACTACCCCTATCGGGCCGCACCTCTGGGGCGCCTCGTTGGGGCGCCCCGCGGCTCGCGATGGCACGATGGTCGGCGATGGTCGATCGGGATCGAGTCGACGTGCTGGTCGTCGGAGGGGGCCCCTCCGGTGCCGCCGCGGCGTGCTGGCTGGCCGAGGCCGGCCACCGGGTCCTCGTCGTCGAACGCAAGCAGTTCCCCCGGGACAAGACCTGTGGTGACGGGCTGACGCCCCGCGCCGTCCGCCAGCTCGAGGACCTCGGCCTCGCCGAGGAGCTCGAACCGCACCTCCGGTTCGAAGGGCTGCGCTCCATCGCCCACGGCATCACCCTCGAGTTGGCCTGGCCCGAACATCCCGACTTCCCGCCGTACGGGTATGTCGTGCGCCGGCGCGACCTCGACGCCATGGTCGCCAACCGGGCGGTCAAGGCCGGCGCCACCCTCTGGACCGGCACCGAGGCGGTCGAGCCCGTCGCCGACGGTGGCATCGTCACCGGCGCGGTGCTCCGCCGGGGCGCCGACGGCACCCACGAGACCGTTCACGCCCGGTACGTCATCGTCGCCGACGGTGCGAACTCCCGGTTCGGGCGGGCCCTCGGGACCAGCCGCGACCGCGCGTACCCACTCGGCATGGCCGTGCGGGGCTACTTCCAGAGCCCGTTCCACGACGAGCCGTGGATCGAGAGCCACCTCGACCTGCGCGACAAGCACGGCCAGCACCTGCCCGGCTACGGCTGGATCTTCCCCGTCGGCGACGGGACCATCAACGTCGGCGTCGGTCTCCTGTCCACCTTCGCCGGGTGGAAGGACGTGAACACCAGCCAGCTGATGGAGGCCTTCTGCGAGACCGCACCTGCCCGCTGGGGCATCTCGCCCGACACGGCCTGCGGTGCGCCGACCGGCGGCAAGCTCCCCACGGGGCTGTCGGTGTTCCCGAGGGTCGGCCCGACGTGGTGCACCGTCGGCGACGCCGCGGGGTCGGTGAACCCGTTCAACGGTGAGGGCATCTCGGTCGCGTACGAGACCGGGCGCATGGCCGCCGACGCCGTGGACGTCGCGCTCCGCACCGGCGACGGCCTGGCCTTGCAGCGCTACCCGGCCCAGCTCGAAGCTACCTACGGGCTCTACTTCAAGGTGGCGCGAGCGTTCGTGCGGGCCATCGGCAACCCAGCGGTCATGCGCGAGCTGACCCGGGTGGGGTTCATGTCGCGGTCGCTCATGGAGTGGGTGCTGCGGATCATGGCCAACCTGCTGCGACCCGATGAGCTCGGGCCGGCGGAGGTCGCGTACCGCCTCGTCGAGCGCCTCGTCGCGTTCGCTCCCGAGCCCTAGTCCGCCGGCGCGCCCGACCGGCGCCGGTCGCGGCGGGGGTCTCTTCCCCTACCCCGAGGGGGGTCGGATAGCCTGCGCGCGAACGCCTGCGCGCCGGACCGATCCCGGGAGGGGACCAGGGTGGAGCAGTACCTGCCGATCCTCGCGATGGTCGTGCTGGTCTTGTTGTTCGTCACGCTCTCGTTCTCGGCGTCCGCGCTGCTCGGCCCGCGCAAGCGGCCGACGTCAGCCAAGGAAGCGCCCTACGAGTGCGGCATCGTTCCCGAGAACGAGCCCTCGGAGCGGTTCCCGGTGCGCTTCTACCTCGTCGCCATGGCGTTCATCGTCCTCGACGTCGAGATCATCTTCATCTACCCGTTCACGACCGTCTTGAAGGCCCTCGGTACCTACGGTCTCGTCACGATGGGCGTCTTCCTCCTCGCGCTCCTCGTCCCGTTCGGGTACCTCCTCTCCACCGGTGCGGTCGACTGGGGTCCGGTCCGTCAGGTCACTGACCGCGTCGCGCACCGGATGCTGCGCGCCCGCGGGAACCCCGGACGTGACGGCCTCGACCCGGCGGAACGAACGATCGAGGAAGCCGCGTAGCGCATGGGTCTCGAGCAGCTCCCGCACAACTTCCTGACCGCTCGCCTCGAGGACCTCGTGCAGTGGGCCCGGGAACGGTCCGTGTTCCCCGCCACCTTCGGTCTCGCCTGCTGCGCCATGGAGATGATGGCGACCGGTGCCGCGCACTACGACCTCGCGCGATACGGGATGGAAGTGTTCCGGGCCAGCCCCCGCCAAGCCGATCTCATGATCGTCGCGGGCCGGGTGAGCCAGAAGATGGCACCGGTGCTGCGCCAGGTCTACGACCAGATGGTCGAACCCAAGTGGGTCATCTCGATGGGGGTGTGCGCCAGCACCGGCGGCATGTTCAACAACTACGCGCTCGTCCAAGGCGTCGACCAGATCGTGCCCGTCGACGTGTACGTGCCGGGATGCCCGCCGGGCCCCGAGACGCTCTTCCACGGGATCTTGACCCTCCATCATCAGATCCGCACCGGCGACCTCCTCCGCCGGCGAGACGCCAGCGGCACCGGCGCCGGGATCCAGGTTGAGCAGCGAGACGGCACGCCGTCGCACGTCCAACCCATCCCGATCCGCCGGAAATCGGCCTGACCCCAGCCCCGAGGACCGAGATGGCCACGGACACCGACCACGCCGCCGCGGGCGAGCCGCCCGCGGCGCCACCCGCGGACGAGGTCGCGGCGGCAGTCGCGGACCGGTTCCCGGCCACCGTCGTCCACGAGTCACACGGCCAACCGGTGGTGTACGTGGAGCGCTCGGCGTGGCACGACCTCGCCCAGTTTCTGCGCGACGAGGAGCGGTTCACCCAGTGCCTCGACGTCACCGTCGTCGACCATCTGATCGACGCCGAACGCGCCCCGATCCCCGGCGTGCACCTCGAACGGTTCGAGGTCGTCGCCAGCTTTCTCTCGCACCCGCGCAACCGGCGGATCCGCGCCATCTGCGAGCTCCCCGCGGACGACGCCACGGTGGCGAGCATCGTCGACGTGTACGTCGGGGCGAACTTCGCCGAACGCGAGGCGTTCGACATGTTCGGCGTCGTCTTCGACGGCCACCCGGACCTCACCCGTCTGCTGATGCCCGACGACTGGGTCGGACACCCGTTACGCAAAGACGACGCCGCGGGGAGAATCCCGGTCGAGTTCAAGGAAGACCCGGCGCCCCGATGAGCGAGCCGATCAAGGTGTCCGCGACCGAAGAAGCGCGTCTCGAGGCCCAGACCGACGAAGGCGCCCAGCAGCTCCGCCGGAAGCGACACGAGGTCGTCCTCGGAGGCCTCTGGCCCGAAGACGACGAAACGATGATCATCAACATGGGGCCGCAGCACCCCTCCACCCACGGCGTGTTGCGGGTCATGCTCGAGCTCGACGGTGAGACCGTCCTGCAGGCCAAGCCCGTCATCGGCTACCTGCACACCGGGATGGAGAAGACGGGCGAGGAGCTCACCTACGTCCAGGGCGCCACCAACGTGACCCGCATGGACTACCTCTCACCCCTCGCGAACGAGCTCGTCTTCTCGATGGCGGTCGAGCAGCTCCTCGACCTCGAGATGCCGCCCCGAGCCACGTGGATCCGCATGCTCCTCGTCGAGCTCAATCGCATCTCGTCCCACCTGCTGTTCCAAGCGACGAACGGGATGGACGTCGGCGCGGTGTCGATGATGGTCTACGGCTGGCGCGAGCGCGAGGTGACCCTGCGGTTCCTCGAGAAGATCACCGGCTTGCGCATGAACCACAACTTCATCCGCCCCGGTGGAGTCGCGGCCGATCTGCCCGACGGGTGGCAGCACGACGCGGAGGAGCTCTGCCAGACCGTCGAGGGAGGCGTACGCGAGTACTCGGATCTGCTGAGCGAGAACCCCATCTTCCTCGAGCGCCTCATGGGTGTGGGCGCCATCTCCACCGAGGATGCGCTGGCCCTCGGTGTCACCGGTCCGATCCTTCGCGCCACCGGCTTCCCGTGGGATCTCCGCAAGGCCCAGCCGTACCTCGCGTACGACCAGGTCGACTTCGACGTCATGTACGGCCACAACGGCGACTGCTACGACCGGTTTCGGCTCCGCCTCGACGAGATCCTCGAGTCGATCAAGATCGTCCGGCAGTGCATCGACGCCATGCCGCCCGGCAACTACCGGGTGCAGGACCGCAAGGTCACCCCGCCACCTCGCGCTCGCATCGACGAGTCGATGGAAGCGCTCATCCACCACTTCAAGCTCTTCACCGAGGGGTTCCGAGTCCCCCCGGGCGAGACCTACGCCAGCGTCGAGTCGCCTCGAGGGGAGATCGGCTGCTATCTGGTGTCCGACGGGACCGGCAAGCCGGTTCGGCTGCACATCCGTGGCCCGTCGCTGTACAACCTGCAGTCACTCGGGACGATCGCGGTCGGGGGCATGGTCTCCGACGCGGTCGCCATCATCTCCAGCTTGGATCCGATCATGGGCGAGACCGACCGCTGATGGGCTACACCGACGCCGACCGTCGCTCGGCCCGCGAGATCATCGGCCGCTACCCGTTCGCGAAGTCGGCGCTACTCCCCCTCCTGCACCTGGCTCAGGACCGCGACGGGTGGGTCACCCCCGGGGCGATGGAAGAGATCGCGGCGCTGCTCGACCTGACCCCCGCGCTCGTCCTCGGCGTCTGCTCCTTCTATTCGATGCTCAAGCGTGAACCGGTCGGGCGCCTCGTCGTCTCGGTGTGCACCAACCTGTCGTGCATGGTGAACGGCGGGATGGATCTCCACACCCAGCTGCGAGCCAAGTACGCCGGCGACCCCGACGTGCTCGTCGAAGAGGTCGAGTGCATCGCACACTGCGACCACGCCCCCGCGTTCCAGGTCAACTACGACTTCCACGGTCCCGACGACCTGGACGGAGTCGCCGACCTCATCGAGCGTTACAAAGACGGGCAGCTGGCGTTGCGAACCATCTCCGGAACCGCAGCCAACGAGGTCCGGTGATGGCCAAGGCCTCCACCAACGGCGGACCGCACGAGACCCCGATCGTCACCAAGTTCCTCCGCGACCGGCCCGACGACTCGTGGACCATCGACGCCGCCCGTGCCCACAACCACGCCTACGAGACGGTCAAGCAGGCCTTCGGCATGGAGCGGGACGCCATCACCCAAGCGGTGACCGACTCCGTCCTTCGCGGCAAGGGCGGCGCCGGCTTCGGCACCGGGCAGAAATGGTCGTTCCTGCCCAAGGGGGTGTTCCCCCGCTACCTCTGCGTCAACGCCGACGAAGGCGAGCCCTGCACCTTCAAAGACCACATGCTCGTCGAGCGGGATCCGCACCAGCTCCTCGAAGGCATCATCATCGCGGCGTACGCCATCCAGACCGACCTCGCGTTCGTCTACGTCCGAGGCGAGTTCGCGCTCGGCGCAGAACGGCTCGGCCAGGCGATCCGCGATGCCTACGCGCAAGGCTTTCTCGGCGAGAACATCCTCGGATCGGGGTTCAACCTCGATGTCGTCCTGCACCGGGGGGCGGGCTGCTACATCGCCGGCGACGAGACCGGGCTGCTCTCCAGCCTCGAGGGTGAGCGGGCCATGCCGCGCATCAAGCCGCCCTTCCCGGCGGCGCAAGGCGTGTACGCCGCACCGACGATCGTGAACAACGTCGAGACCATCTCCACCGTCCCGCACATCGTGCGCAACGGCGCGGCGTGGTACAACGCGATGGGCGTGAACCGCTCCACCGGCACGCGCATCTTCTCCGTGTCCGGCCATGTCGAACGGCCCGGGAACTACGAGGTCGAGCTCGGCATGACGTTCCGCGAGCTGATCGACGGCCTGGCGGGCGGGATGCGCGGCGGTCGGGCCATGAAGTTCTTCGTCCCCGGTGGCGCGTCCTCCCCGTGGCTGCTGCCCCAGCACCTCGACTCGCCTCTCGACATGGACTACGTCCAAGGCGAGCTGAAGTCGATGCTCGGGTCGGGGGCCATCATGGTTTTCGACGAATCGACCGACCCGCTGCTCGTCGCGTGGCGGCTCGCCAAGTTCTTCGCGCACGAGTCGTGCGGGAAGTGCACCCCCTGCCGCGAGGGATCGGGGTGGATCGCCAAGGTCCTCTACCGCATGGCCCACGGTCAGGGCCGACCCGAGGACCTCGACCTGCTGCTCTCGTTCGGCAACAACATCGTCCCCGGTCTCAACGCGCCCTTCGCCCAGACCACCATCTGCGCGCTCGGCCCGAGCACCATGAGCCCCGTCGTGAGTCTCGACCGCTGGTTCCGTGACGAGATCACCGACCGGATGCGTGCCGACACCGAGCGGCGCCGCACCCTTGAGGTCGCGCCCGCATGACGATCAACGCCGTCCCCATGTCGCAGTGGCCGTCCCAGCACCGGTACACGATCCCGGTGCCACCCGGCCCCGACGTCGTCACCCTCACGATCGACGGTCACGAGATTCAGGCTCCCCGAGGCGAGCTGCTCATCAAGGCGGCGCAGCGGCACGGCACCTACATCCCACGGTTCTGCTGGCATGAGCGCCTCAAGCCCGTCGGGATGTGTCGCATGTGCCTCGTCGAGATCGAGGGGATGCGGGGCCTGCAGATCTCGTGTGCCACCCCGGTCAGCGACGGCATGGTGGTGCGGACCACCAGCGACTCGGTCCAGACCGCCCAGGACGGCGTCCTCGAGTTCCTCCTCGTCAATCACCCGCTGGACTGTCCGGTGTGCGACCGCGGCGGCGAATGCCCCCTCCAGGACCAGACCCTCGCCTTCGGTCCCGGCGAGTCGCGCTTCGTCGAGGAGAAACGCCACTTCCCGAAGCCGATCCCGATCAGCGACCTGGTGCTGCTCGACCGGGAGCGCTGCATCCAATGCGGACGCTGCACGCGCTTCGCGGCCGAGGTCGCCGGGGACCCCCTCATCGACTTCGGCGGACGGGGCGACACCACCGAGGTCATCACCTACCTCGACGAGCCCTTCCACTCCTATTTCTCTGGGAACACGGTGCAGATCTGCCCGGTCGGCGCGCTGACCTCGAGCCACTACCGGTTCCGGGCCCGGCCGTGGGACCTCGAATCGACCGAGACGTCCTGCGGCGCGTGCGCCGTGGGCTGTCGCGGTTCGCTCGAATCGACGTCGAACCGGCTGGTGCGGCTCCTCGGGGTCGACGCCGAGCCCGTCAACCAGGGTTGGCTCTGCGACAAAGGCCGCTACGGCCTGGAATGGGTCCACAGCGACGCGCGACTGCCGGTCCCGATGATCCGGAGGGCCGGCGAGCTCGTCGAGTCGACGTGGCCCGCCGCCCTCGACGCCGCCGCGGCGGAGCTCCGGGCCGTCGTCGACCATCACGGCCCCGGCGCGGTGGCGGTCCTCGGCGGGTCGCGGGGGACCAACGAGGACGCGTACGCCTGGGCCCGATTCGCCAAAGGCGTCCTGCGCACCGACCATGTCGACGCCCAACCCGGCGACGGGCTGCCGGCGTCCGTCGTCCTCGGCCTGCCGCGGGCCACGATCCCCGACCTGGACCGGGCGAAAGCCATCGTCCTCCTCGCCGGCGACCTCAAAGAGGAGGTTCCGGTCCTCGCGCTGCGGATCCGGCGCGCGGTCGTCGACGGCGGCGTCCCGCTCGTCGACATCAGCGCCCGAGGCCACGGCCTGAGCCGCGATGCCACGAGCGTGCTGCGCCACCCTCCGGGCCAGCCCGGCGACGCCGCCCGGGCCGTCGCCGCGGTGCTCGCCGGGCGCGCCACCCGCGCCAAGGCGCTGAAGCCCTTCGCCGAGGCCATCGCGGAGCGCGACGGCCCCGTCGTCGTGGTCCTCGGCCGCCCCTCGGTCGCCGACCAGCCCGACGCGGTGGTCTACGCCGCGTCGATCCTCGCCGAGCGCGACGACGTCCGGTTCCTGTCCGCCCTCCCGCGGGCCAACGTCCACGGTGCCCTCGACCTCGGGCTCGCCCCCGGGTTCCTCCCCGGGCGGGTCACCCTCGCCGCCGGTCGCGACCACTTCACCGGGGCGTGGGGTGGCGTCCCCGACGCCTCGGGGCTCGACGCCGCCGGCATCTTGCGCGCCGCGGCCGACGGCAAGATCGAAGCCCTCGTCCTCCTGGGTTGTGACCCCCTCGCCGAGTTCCCCGACCGCGACCTGGCTCGCGCCGCGCTCGACCGGGTTGCCACCGTGATCGCCGTGGGCGCGTTCCCCGACGCCGGCGTCGAGGCCGCGACCGTCGTCCTCCCATCCACCGTCTGGGGGGAGCAGCGGGGGAGCACCTCCAACCTGGAAGGACGCGTCCTGCGCGTCGGGCAGCGGGTCACGCCCGAAGGAAGCACGCTCGAGCCGTGGCGCATCGCCGTCGAGCTCGCGGCCCGGTTCGGCGTCGACTTCGACCTCGAACACAGCGACGAGGTCCAAGACGAGATCGCCCGCGTCGCGCCCGCGTTCGCCGGTGTCGACGCGTCGCTCCTCCGACGAGCCCGCGACGGGGCCGTCGTCCCACTCGCCGACCATCGCGACGACCTGGTCTTCGGTGCGGATCGGGGCGTCCGCGGCCCGACCTGGGAGCCGATCCCACCGTCGCCCGAAGAGCCGATGCCGGAGCCGCCGTCACCGGACGCGGCACCCGAGGCCGACGCCGCCGCCGGCCCGACGGGCGTGGTCGAACCACCGTCGGCCCCGGCGGTTGCGCTCCACCGGTGGGAGGGGGTCACCGATCCGCCGGCCGCGGTCCCGGTCGACGCGTACGCGCTGCGACTCGTGGCCGGGCGCACCCTCTACGGCTCGGAGGATGTCGTCGCCGCCACTCCGGCACTGGCCTCGCTCGTCGACGAGACGGCGCTCGGGTTGAGCGCACGGGACCGGGATCGCCTCGGGGTCCACGAGGGCGACATCGTCCGCGTGACGTCCCTCGGCGGGTCCATCGACCTCCCCGTGCGCGACGACCCGCACGTCGAGCCCGGCTCCGCGTTCATCGCCGTGAACCGCGCCGGTCCCGGCGCGCCCGACCTGATTGAGGTCACCGCTCCCGTCACGGAGCTGCGCGTGGAGACGATCTCGTGACCCCGTTCGCGGGCGGCGATCCGCTCTTCGCGCACGGGATCGACCTCACGGTCGTCATCATCCTGGTCGCCAAGACCCTCATCGTCTTCGGTCTCCTGCTGGTCTCGGTCCTCCTCTACATCTGGTTCATGCGCAAGGTCATCGCCGACATGCAGAACCGGATCGGACCCGATCAGGCCGGGCCGTTCGGGATCCTCCAGACCCTGGCCGACGGCATCAAGCTGTTCTTCAAGGAGCAGTCGATGCCGATCACGGCCGACAAGCCGGTCTTCCTCCTCGCCCCGTTCGTGTCGGCCCTCGCCGCGTTCCTCGCGTTCGCGATCGTCCCGTTCGGCGGTATCGCCCGCATCGGCGGCCACACCACCTTCCTGCAGCTCGCCGACCCTCCCGTCGGGATCCTCTGGCTGCTCGCCATGTCCGGGCTCGGCGTGTACGGCGTCATGCTCGCGGGCTGGTCGTCAGGATCGAAGTATCCGCTCCTCGGCTCGGTGCGGGCCTCGGCCCAGGTCTTGAGCTACGAGGCCGCGATGGGTCTGTCGATCGTCGGGGTCCTCGTCCATACCGGGACCCTGTCGCTGCGCGGCATCGTCAACCAGCAGGCTTGGAACGGCTGGGACTCGTTCGTGAGCCAGTGGCTGTGGCTTCCCGCGATCGGCGCGTTCATCATCTTCCTCATCTCCGCGATCGCCGAGACGAACCATCCGCCGTTCGATTTCTCCGAGGCCGAAGAAGAGCTCGCCGGCGGGTACCACGCCGAGTACACCGGCATCCGGTTCGCGATCTTCTACCTCGCCGAGTTCATGAACGTGATCACCATGTCGGCGATCGCGGTGTCGCTGTTCCTCGGTGGTCCCTCCGGTCCCCGGCTCGGGTTCCTCGACCGCGGCGGCTGGGTCAACGTCTGGATCGTCCCGGTGTTCTGGTTCCTGCTCAAGCTCTGGATCGTGCTCTACGCCACGGTGTGGGTCCGAGCGTCCCTGCCCCGGCTCCGCTACGACCGGCTCATGGAGCTCAGCTGGAAGTTCCTCATCGAAGCCGCGTTCCTGTGGGCCATGGTCACCGGCGTCATCGAGGTCGGTCGCGACCAGGGATGGAACCTCTGGATCACCACCCCGGCCGCCGCGGCGGGCGGCATCTTGGTGTTCGCCTTCTTGATGGCCTGCGTCCCCCGTCCCGGTGAGCTCGAGGAGATCCACTGATGGGCCGCCTCTCGGGGTTCCGCGTGACGATCCAGCAGGTCTTCCGACCCAAGGTCACCGAGAAGTTCCCCCAAGAGAAGCGCCCGAAGCCGGACCGCTTCCACGGCCGACACGTCCTCAACCGGTACGAGGACGGCATGGAGAAATGCATCGGCTGCGAGCTGTGCGCCGGCGTGTGCCCGGCGCGCTGCATCTACGTCCGAGGTGCCGACAACCCGCCCGATGCCCCCGTCTCACCCGGGGAGCGGTACGGGTTCGTCTACGAGATCAACTACCTGCGGTGCATCCACTGCGACCTGTGCGTCGAAGCGTGCCCGACCGAGGCCATCACCGAGACCAAGCTGTTCGAGTTCTCGTTCGCTCACCGCGACGACGCCATCTACACCAAGAACGAGCTGCTCGTCGGCGACGACGGGCGCGCCCGCCGTCAACCCTGGGAGCTCTGGCTCGGCGGCGAGGACGACGAGACCAGCGCCTGGATGCGCGCCACGTCGCCGTCGGGCAACGTGGAGTTCGAAGACCGGGTGGCCTGGTCCGCGGAGCTCGGCTTCGGCGTGCGCCAACCGGAGCGCGGTCAAGCGCTCGACGCGCACGCGCTGCCCGCACCTGAACGCAGCCGCCGCCCATGACCGTCGCGCTCTTCTTCATCTTCGGGGCCCTCACGCTCGGCGCGGCGGTCGGCGTCGTCCTGGCCCGCAACCCGGTGCACTCCGCGTTGTTTCTCGTCCTCACGCTCGTCAGCGTCGCGGTGCTCTTCCTCCTCCAGGACGCGCAGCTCGTCGCCGCGGTGCAGATCATCGTCTATGCGGGCGCGATCGTCGTGCTGTTCCTCTTCGTGATCATGCTGCTCGGCGTCGACCGGCCCGAAGGCTTTGACGAGCCGCTCCGGTTCCAACGGCCGATCGCGCTCGGTCTCGGCGCGGTCGTCCTCGCTGAGATCCTCTTCCTCGCCGGTCACCGGTGGGCCACAGGCGCCAAGACCGTGCACGGCGTCGGCCTCACCGGCGGTCACTTCGGCAGCAACATCCAACGCGTCGCCCGGGTCCTCTTCACCGATTTCCTGTGGCCGTTCCAGATCACCGCGGTGCTGCTCGTCATCGCGGTCGTCGGCAGTGTCGTGCTCGCCCGCCGCAGCGGGGAACGGCCCGACCCGATCCCCACCGAAGAGGAGAACGCTCCGTGATGGGTGCCTTCACCATCACGCCCAGCTACTACCTCGTGCTCGCCGCGGCCCTGTTCGGGATCGGTGCGGTCGGCCTCCTCGTGCGCCGCAACGTCCTCGTGATGTTCATGTGCGTCGAGCTCATGCTCAACGCGGTCAACCTCACCTTCGTGGCGTTCGCGAAGGCCCTCAACGACGCCGCGGGTCAGGTCCTGGTGTTCTTCACCCTGGTCGTGGCCGCAGCGGAGGTTGCGGTCGGGCTGGCCATCATCGTGGCGATCTTCCGCCGCCGGCGTGCCGCGACCGCTGACGACCTCCGGACCTTGGAGGGCTGACCGCATGGACGTCACGGTGACGCGGTGAGCGCGCGCGACCTGCTCGGCCTGGCGGGAATTGTCCCGTTGCTGCCCCTCGTCGGCGCCGCGTTCCTCATGGCCTTCGGCCGTCGGCTCGGCTCGCCCCGCGCCGGATGGGTCGCCACCGGCCTCATGGCCCTGGCGTTCGGCTGGTCGGTCGTGCAGTTCGCGGCGCTGCTCAGCCTGCCCCCGGGTGCCCGCAGCCACGTCAGCACGATCTTCACGTGGCTGCCTGCGGACCAGCTGCACGTCAACATCGGCTTCCTCGCCGATCCGCTGTCCATCACCTGGTGTCTGCTCGTCACCGGTGTCGGGACGCTCATCCACCTCTATGCCATCGGCTACATGCGCCGCGACCCCAACGTCGGGCGGTTCTTCGCGTACTTCAACCTGTTCGCCGCCTCGATGCTCATCCTCGTGCTCGCGAGCAGCTACCTGGTGACGTTCCTCGGGTGGGAAGGCGTCGGACTGTGCTCCTACCTCCTCATCTCCTTCTGGTACGAGCGAAGCACCGCGGCGCTCGGCGGCAAGAAGGCGTTCATCTACAACCGGGTCGGCGACTTCGGGTTCATGCTGGC
>DAIMHT010000016.1:12187-15676 GCA_036723155.1 Actinomycetota bacterium | reverse complement strand
GGTGGTCGCGGTGGCGAGCGGTTCGCCGGTGCCGAGGTTGCGAGCGAATCGGGGGCGGGCGCCACTCGCGACCTGGACCCGGAGGCGGTGGCCCGCCGCGAACCGCTGCGCGGTGGGCCAGAGCTCGACGTGGATGGCCCACACGCCATCGGGAGGTCGGGGGTGACGCGCGGGGCTGACTCGCTCGATGCCGTCGCAGACGTTGCGGGAATGGCCGTTCGGGTCGACGTCGCAGAGTCGCACGAACACGTCGAAATGGTCGAGGTCTGATGCGACATGCAGGTCGGCGCTGACCTCGCCGATGATTTCGATGTCGTCGGTGAGCGCGTCGCTGGTGAAGACCAACACGTCGGGGCGGGCCTCGGTGCGGGCTTGATCGCGGCGCCCGCCGGTGCGGCGCAGCAGCGTGCCGCCGGCGATCGGTGTCGGGTCGGCGGGGTCGTAGGTGTAGCGGTCGGCGTCGCTCGGCTCGGGGTCGCTCGGGCCCAGGTGCCCGCCGGCGTGGAGGTGCCACCGCTCAGGGGCGTAGCCGTCGGGTGGCCACGAGGCGAAATCGCGCCATTGCTCGGCTCCCATCACGAAGAGCCGCACCGGAGGAGCCGCGTCGGGCGATGGGATGCCGCGTACCTGCTGGTCGAGCCAGCGCAACGATTCGCGGAGCTGGGTCCGGAAGCCTGCCGGCGCGGTGTGCGTCCACGGTCCGATCACCAGGCGCGGTTGATGCCCGGCACCGATCAGGGCTCGGTGGTCGGTGAGCTGGATGGGGAGGAAGATGTCGTACCAGCCGCCGACCTGCAGCACCGGTGCCGTGACGTGGGCGACCCGCTCCGAATGGTTGACGGTCGCCCAGAACGGGTCGTCGGTCGACGGGTGCTCGACGAACTCTCGCCAGAACGACACCGGGTCGCCCACCACCTGCTGGTCGAGTTCGACGACGGGAAGACGGTCGATGACCCGGTCGATGCGCCGGTTACGGATCTCGAGCAGGTCCTGCAGCGCGCGGAAGTGGCCGTGTCCCTGCTCGGAGACCATGCTCGACCACCCGATGGCGTCCTCGAGGGCGAACGATCCGCCGCGATACCAGTGTTGGGTGATGTCGGAGTACGTGACGTGGCTGCACAGGGCCCGCAGGGACGGGCCGATCGCGTCGGCGACCGCCCACTGCACCTGACCCAAGTAGCTGGGGCCGTTCATCGCCAGCCGACCGTCGAACCAGTCCTGGGCTTGGATCCAGCGGACCGTGGCGAGCCCGTCGGCTCGCTCGTGGAAGTGCGGCTCGAAGTCCCCACCGGAGCCGAACGTGCCCCGGCAGCTCTGCACCATGACCCGATAGCCGCGCTCGGCGAACACCCGGCCGAGGAACAGCCCCATGGGGCCCCGTCGACCGTAGGGGCTGCGCACCAGAACGGTCGGGTGCGGACCGGCCCCGGCCGGGGTGTACAGGTCGGCGAGCAGGTCGACGCCGTCGTCCATCGGCACTGCGACGTCGCGTTCCGTCCCCACCGACCGGTCCTGCGGCGCGGGCAGTGACATCAGGCGCTGCACGACCCGGCTGGTCAGCCTCAACACCAACGATGCCTCCTGTCGACGCAGCATGGCCTCGGGCGTCCCGGCGGCGCCAGCCGCGCACTGGGCGACCGCCCGTGGTCAACGCGGTGATGATCGGCGCCGGCGGGACGGCGATCAGATCTGTCCCGGTGAGGTAATAAGGGGCTGATCCGGCGGCCGACGGTTGGAGCACCAGTGAGGCTCGGCTTACACGTTCCCGACTTCCACTGGCCCGGCGGCCCGGCGAATCTCCGTACCCACCTCAGCGAGATCGCGCGTGCCGCCGAGGACGCGGGCTTCGATCGACTGAGCGTGATGGACCACGTCTGGCAGATCGGCATGGTTGGTCCCCCCGAGCACGAGATGCTCGAGGCCTACACGACCCTTGGGTTCCTCGCGGCCCACACGAGCCGAATCAAGCTGATGACGCTCGTCACCGGAGTGGTGTACCGAGACCCCGGTCTCCTGGCCAAGATGGTGACCACCCTCGACGTGCTGTCCGGCGGACGAGCCTGGCTCGGAATCGGCGCCGCCTGGAACGAGGAAGAGGCCCGAGGCCTCGGCCTGTTCTTCCCACCCACCGCCGAGCGATTCGAGCGTCTCGAAGAGACGTTGCAGATCTGCCTCCAGATGTGGACCGACGACGGCGCTCCGTATCGAGGCGCGCACTATGAGCTGGCGCGGACATTGAACTCACCGCCCGCGCTGTCAACGCCGCACCCGCCGATCCTCATCGGGGGCTCCGGTGAGCGCAAGACGCTCCGCCTCGTTGCCCGCTACGCCCAAGCCTGCAACCTCTTCTCGACCCCCGACCTTCAACGCAAGCTCGATGTCCTGCGAGCCCACTGCGAGCGGGAGGGACGCGACTACGACGACATCGAGAAGACCGTGCTGTTCAACTTCGATGTCGGCGACGACGGCCGCAACACCCCCGAGATCATCGATCGGCTCCACGGACTGGCGGCCGCGGGCTTTGACGTCGCGCACGGCAGCGTGCGGGATGTCTCGCGCCTCACACCGCTCGAGATCATTGGCCGCGACATCGTGCCTGCGGTCGCCGACGCCTAAAGCAGCACGCCGGGGACGGAACGGTGTCGTCAGGTTCGACGCCGAGGTGCCCTCAAACTCATCGGTCCCGTGGACCAGGACGCCACCGGCTGATCCGAGCCTCGATACCAAGGGGCCGGGGCGGGGTCGGCGTCGGGCAGCTACTTCGGCGTGGGGGAGAGGCGGACGTGGGTGACGGCGGGTGAGCTGACGAACTCGACGCATTTGTAGCCATCGGGGCCGCCGTCGAGATGGTCGAAGAGGCGCTCACCGTTGCCGAGCAGGATGGGCACGATCGCCAGGTGCAGATCGTCGATCAGGCCGGCGCGGAGGTACTGCTGGACGGTGGCCGCGCCCCCGCCGACCCTGATGTCGTTGCCGTCGGCGGCGTCGACCGCCCGCTCGAGCGCCGCCTCGATGCCGTCGCTGACAAAGTGGAACGTGGTGCCTCCGTCCATGGAGATGGATGGACGTTCGTGGTGGGTGAGCACGAACACCGGGTGGTGGAACGGGGGACTCTCTCCCCACCAGCCCGTCCACGCATCATCGCCCCATGATCCGCGGACCGGACCGAACATGTTGCGGCCCATGATGGTGGCGCCGATGCCGGCGGTGCCCTTGGCGACGAACTCGTCGTCGAGGCCCTCGTCGCCACCGTCCAGGCCGCCCATCATCTGACGACCGCTGCGGGTCGCGAAGACCCATTCATGGAGTCCAGTGCCGCCGACACCGAGCGGGTCGTTGAGGCTCTGGTTCGGTCCGGCCACGTACCCGTCGAGTGACATCGCCAGGTTGTGCACTCGCACCTTCGACATGGAGTCTCCCTAACTACTCGCTCAACGTCTGGTCAATGATGTCGACGCCGTCGGAACGCGAGTCCCAGTCATCGGCGCG
>DAIMHT010000016.1:0-12087 GCA_036723155.1 Actinomycetota bacterium | reverse complement strand
ACGTCTGGTCAATGATGTCGACGCCGTCGGAACGCGAGTCCCAGTCATCGGCGCGAAGCGTGCGGTCACCGTAGGGCCCGGTGGAGACGCACCGGTCATTGGCCGAGTCCCGCCCGCGGATGACGTCAACGTTCGGGCGCCCCCTTTCAGAGCCGGAACCAGCGCGAGTCCGGTTGGCGCGCCCCGACGTAGCCTTGGAGCAGGTCGGACTCGGTCTCGAAGGTGGGGGGCAGGCGTTGCGCGGGGGTGGCTACCCGCGGCTTCGGGCTACCGACCGTCGGTCCCGTAACGGGACCCGAGATGGGTGGCGAACCAGTCCCAGATCCGCTGCCAGCCGTCAACGGCTGCCTCGACCCGATAGCTCGGCCGGTCGACGGAGAAGAAGGCGTGTCCCGCATCGGGATAGATGTGGAACTCGTAGGTCTTGGCGTGCTGGCGGCAGGCGGACTCGATCTGGTGCACCTGGTCGGGTGAGGGATTGCGATCCTCGGCGCCGAAGAGCCCGAGCAACGGGCCGGAGAGGTTCGGGGTGAGGTCGATGGGCGCCACCGGCTGACGCTCCGAGAGCTCGTCGGGTGACGCGACGACGCGGCCGCCATAGCAGTCGACGGCGGCGTCGACCGGAAGACTGCACGCCACGAGATACGCCTGGCGCCCTCCGGAGCAGTAGCCGACGACCGCGGCGCGGCTGTTCGAGTTCGGCATGGCCCGCAGGGAGCGGAGCGCACCCCCGATGTCGCCGACACAGCGATCGTCGGGGACACCGCCGGCGGCGCGGACCGCGGCCGCGGCGTCGCTGGGCGACAAGCTCGGACCCTCCCGGTAGTGCAGGTTGGGGCAGAGTGCGGAGTAGCCGTTCACGGCGAATGTCCGCGTGATCTCCTTCGTCGCGGCGTCGAAGCCGGGCATGTGGTGGATGACCGCGACGCCGGGATACGGGCCGGGACCGAGCGGCCGTGCGGAATACGCCGGGATCTCGTCGCCGGCGTCACCTTCGATCGTGATCGTCTCGGCCAGGATCCCGTCGTACACCGTTCGTCCTCCCGGTGAGGTCCGAGTTTGGATCGCCTGAGCTGATCGGCGATCGTCGTCGGGCTGTCCGTTGCCGGTTCCGCGGTCTGACCCTATTCGCCAGGCCACGTCACCCGCGACGGTCGAGTTCGTCACCCCGGATCGCGAGTGAGGCCCCGATCCTCGGGCCTCGTTCTCGGAGGACACGGTGCGTTGGTCCGCGATGGGTGCGTCGCTACCGACGTTCGAGGGCCGCGCGGAGCTCGGGGAGCTCCGCGATGTCGAAGCGACCCAGGAGGAAGGGCACCGTGCCGACGCCGGGGAGGTCGAGCTGGAGGCGGCGTTGGTTGAAGCGGGCTGGGACCACGTCGACGAAGTCGACATCGGAACGGGGGAACTCGGCCAGGACGCCACGGGGATATGGCGTGCGGCCGGCGTTGACGACGAAGAGTCGACGGCTGGTCAGGACCAACGGCCGGTAGCGGCGATACGTCGTGTAGATGCCCTCGCGGACCTTGCCCAGTGGCCCCTTCGGGCGCTTGGGCGTCGACGCGAACGGAAGGACCGCGACCACGCGTTCGTCAGCGCCGAGCCGGTCACCGACGGTGCTCAGAACTTGCTCTCGCTGCTTCGTGTCCCGCGCTACGGCCATGACGCCGAACCTCCTGCGTGCCTCACGGACTGGTGTCTGACGCTACAAGGTCCCCACGCTCGCCCCACCGGATGGCCGGCGGACCAACCCGGGGTGATCCAGCAGCAGCGTCCCCTCCGTGGATTGCCGAGCACCAGAACGGCCGAGCCTGCTCGCGGTCGCCACTAGCGTGTCCGAAGCTCCGGGAGGGACTGTGCGCAAGGCGTGGATGGTGGTGGGGCCGTGGTCATCGGCTTGAGCATCTTGGGGACGGTGTCAGCGTTCGCGGTGACGAAGTCGCCGGGCTTGCTGCGACCGAGTGATCTTCCGGGCGGCTTGCAGCAATCGGGCCCGCCGATTGCCTACGCGAATCCAGCTGCGTTGTTGGTGAGCGTCCCGGCGTGCACCGAGACGTCCCAGGTGGATACGGCCGCCCTGGGCGGTGTCGAAATCGCCTTCGCCCGGGTCGGTGCGCCCACGGGCGACGTCACGCTCGTCGAAGCCGTGGTGTCGTATCCGAACGCGAAGACCGCGGCGTCGGCGTTTGCCCAGCGACTCAAGGATCACGCCGCCAGAGTCAAGTGCGCCACTGTCGGGTTCGTGCGGCAAGGGGTCCCGGCCGGGTCGACCCCCTATCAGGGGGCGAAGTTCCCCAAGATCGGCGGCGGTTCCTACCTCGAATCGTCCGGGACGCCTGGCACCGTCAACACGAACACCATGGTGCGATTTGTCTCGGGTCCGTACATCGTGGCGCTCGGCACCTTTGGTGGCACGAATCCGCTCACGGTCGCGGCCCTCAAGACGATCGCTCCCCGCGCCCTCAGACGGCTCCCGATCCCGACGCCGGTACCGCCCACGACCTCGACGACCGCGAAATGACTCCCTGATCACCCGAGGCGCGGTGAGAAGACCGGCAGCCCACGGACTCGGGTCGATCGGTTTGAGGTGATGCGCGAGGCAAGGACGAGCCACGGATCGGGCCTCGCGAGGGCGAGCAGCGCCCGGTGGCTGTTCGCCCCCGGTTGGCGACCCGGCCGACGACGAGACGGTCTCTCCGTGTTCTGAGCGATTTGGAGCTCGTCCGCCCGGGGCCGCGGTTGAGCCGACGGATGCTCCCGCGGTGAGGTCAGGCTCAGCCGTACATCAGCGATCCCGGCGTGGTGAGGAGCTCGCCCGTCTCGAGCCAGGTCTTCAGGCCGGAGAGGATCATCGGCCAGCCGCCGTAGAGCTCCTCGTTGGCGTTCTCGCGAAGCTCGTCGTGCGTGACCGTCAGGCGACAGGAGTCGCCGATCGGTTCGATGTCCCAGGTGACCCTCGAAGATCCCTCGCGCTTCACGTCGTCACTCCAGAGCGCGACCATGGTCTGGACGAGTCGGCGCGGTGGGTCCACTTCGAGAATCTCTCCCTCGCCCAGGAGGCCGCCGTCGGGTTGGCTCATCTCGACGCGGGAGCCGGGTTTCCAGTCTGAGGTGACCCGGGCACCGAAGTTGTACTTGCTCCTGATCTCGCTGTCGGTGATCGCCTCCCAGAGGCGCTCCGGGGTGGTGCGGATGTAGATCTCGAAGACCTTCTCCATGGGATTCTCCAGTCTGTGCTTGAGGCCGCTGAGCGCAGCGGCCCAGGGCTCGGCGTACTTGCTCACCCACCGGTCGTGGACGAGCCGGATCGGGACCGGGTTGAGGAAGTGGTGCTTCTCGCGCCCGTGCCGCTTGGTGACGACCAGGCCGGCCTCCTCGAGCTGCTTGAGGTGCTTCATCACGCCGAAGCGCGACATCTCGAAGCGCTCCTCGAGCGCCCGCAGGGTCTGCCCGTCCTCCCGGAACAGCTCGTCGAGCAGGCTCCGCCGGGTTGGGTCGGCCAGGGCGCGGAAGACGTCGTCCACGCCAGGACGATAGGTGACTATTTAGTCACATGTCAAGCGGGGTCTCCGGGAGATGTGCGGTCCTACGCTGGGTTTATGGAGCGCGGCGGGGCGGACCCTGTGGTGGCGTGCACGCTCGGGCCCGACGCGAGGCCGGGCGCAGCTCGACGAGTGGGCGAAGCTGCGCCGGCTGCACCAGCGGACCGAGACGACGACGGGCGGCGTGCGGCTGTGGTTCGATCCGGCCGCGGGGGTTGCGCTGCGGGCGGTGGCGGCCACCGAGGCGATGTGCTGCGGGTTCCTTCGGCTGGAGGTGGTCGACGAGACCGACCGGGTCCGGCTCGAGATCACGTCGGCGCTCCCCGCCGCTCAGCCCGTCATTGCCCAGCTCGCCTCGGCCGCCGGCGGCGACGCTGCTCCGTGAGTCCGGGCGCGACGTCGGCTCGATCCGAGTGGCGCTCGCCTGGTTGATGCCGACCGGGGCCGGTCGAGCCGGCCCGGTGCGGGTCGACAAGACGCGTCGTGACGCACGGCTATCCCAGGTAGCGCTTCAGCTCGGCGCTGGTCAACGACCGGGTGGAACGCTGCTTCGCCAGCCCCAAGAGCCGATCGGTGGACACGCACAGCTGACACGTCCACTGGTCGACGGTTCCGCTGTCGCTCGCGGTGATGATCCGGTTCCCCTTCGGCGTGAACGTGGCGCTGAGGATCCCGCCGGGCTGGCCGTGGAAGACCGAGAGTGCCTGCCCCGTGGTCGCGTTCCAGACCCGGGTCGTCCCGTCCCCACCGGCGGTGACGATGAGGCGGCCGTCCGGGCTCGGTTCGGCATCGTTGACGTATCCGACATGGCCGGTCAGGGTGAGGAGGGGTCGGGACCGCTGCCGCGGATCCCAGACCTCGGCGGTTCCATCGTCGAGGGCGGTGAGGACCCGGTTGCCGTCCCCGGTGAAGAGGACGCTGCTCACGGACCCGCCCTCCGCTTCGGCGAGGACCACCGCGGGTAGGTCGGTCTTCCGGGTCGCGGCCCAGATCTGCGCGATCCCGCCTTGCCCGACGACCGCGATCTGCTGGCTGTTCGGGCTGAAGGAGACGTCGAACAGCGCCGCGGTGGCGCCGGGTTGACCGATGGGCAGGCTGAACAGCTGCTGGCCGGTGCGGGCATCCCAGACCCGCGCGGTTCCGTCGGAGCTGGCGGTGGCGATGCGTCGGCCGTCGGGGCTGAAGTCGACCGCGTTCACCACGTCGGTATGGCCGGACAGGACGAGCGGGGGCGCGACACCCGCGGTGTCCCAAACTCGAGCCGTCTTGTCGGCGCTCGCCGTCGCGAGTCGCGTGCCGTCAGGACTGAACGACACCATCAGGACGGGACCGGTGTGGCCTCGGAGGACGACGGGCGGCTGGCTCGGTTGCCTCGCATCCCAGATTCGTGCCGTGTTGTCGTTGCTCGCGGCGGCGACTCGGTTCCCGTCGTGGCTGACGACGGCGTCGAAGATCGTGTGCTGGGAGCCCGAGATGCGCATGAGGACACGCTGCCCGTTGGGGCGAATGTCCCAGATTCTCACCGTGCCGTCCTGGCCCGCGCTGATCACGTTGGTGCCGCCGGGCCCGAACCGTGCCGACGAGACCGGACCTTTGTGGCCGTTGAGGGTGAGGTTCGGGGGGGCCGACTGGCTGGCATCCCAAACCCGAACCGTGCTGTCAAAACCCGCGGTCACGATCTGAGTCCCGTCGGGGCTGAACTCCGCCGCGTTGACGTTGGCGGGCTTTCCCTGCAGGGCGAAGAGCAGCTGACCCGTCGTCGCGGACCAGACCCCGGCGGGTGCGTCCGAGCCGATGTGTGACGCGCTCGCGGTGACGATTTGGGTGCCGTCGGGGCTGTAGCGGGCGCTGATGACGCTGCCCGTCGCTCCGTTCACGTCCAGGACGGTCAGTGCGGGACCACCTTGTCGGGGGTCCCACACGCGTGCGGTCCCGTCCTCCCCGGCCGTGACGACTCGGGTCCCGTCGGGGCTGAACGCCGCCCGGTTGACCGTCCCGACGTGCCCCGAGAGGACGACCAGCGCCGGCCCGCCTTGTTGCGCATCCCAGATGCGTGCGGTCCCGTCGGTGCTCGACGTGACGATCCGAGTGCCGTCGGGGCTGAACCCCGCGCTCGTGATGCTGCCGGTGTGGCCCGTCAGGACCACGGGTTGCCCTTGGTGCTTCAGGTCCCAGACGCTGGCCGCCCCGTCGTCTCCTCCGGTGACCGCGCGGGTGCCGTCGGGGCTGAACGCGGCGCTCGTGACGATGGTCTTCGCCCGCTTGAGGACCGCCACCGACGTGGCTCGGCGGCCCCGGTTCCAGACGATGGCGTCGCCGTCGCTGTACGCGACGATCACCTGCCGGCCGTTGGGGCTCAAGGACGCTTCGGTGGCCGGGCCGCTGCCGGCGATGGTCTCCCGGACGTACGAGCTGTCGATCGCTTGGCGGAGGACCTGTTCGGGTTGCGCGCCGGGTGCTCGTTTCATCGCCTGGCGGGCGAGGAGGAGGCTGAGCTCTGGATCCGTGGGGAGGACCGCGGTTGAACCCGAGACGAGGCTCGCGGCCTGCGCCACCGCGGCCTGATGCTGGGCGGATTGTCGTTGCACGAAGGCCACGATCCCGAGGCCGATGGCGACGGCGAGGGCGGTGGTCAAGGCCGTGACCTTGAGGCGGGTGCCTCGGGTGGCCGCATGGTGGCTCGCCCCGAGGTACTCCGTCTGCAACGGGGTGGGCTGGGGTGGCTGTTGCTGGTCTCGTAGGGAGAGCTGTCGGTCGGCCTCCTGCAGGTCGCGACCGCGGAGGACGAAGCTGCGGTCCCGACCGTGCTGGTCCCATTCGAGAGCCCGAACCAGCAGGCGGGTGTGCTCGTGCACCCACTCGAGATCGAGATGCAGCGCGGTGTTCAGGGTCGCGATCGCGGCGTCGAAGTCGGCGTGCTCCTGAAAGAGGATCCAGTTGTGGAACCGGATCGGCTCGGGAACGAGCTCGGGGGCGACGGGCCGATGGACGATCGGGACGAGGCGCTTGCCGAGCTTCGCCGCGTGCTCGATCTCGCTGATGCACACGGGGGATCGCGTCGAATCGGGGCTGATCACAAAGAGGAAGGAATCGGATCCCTCGATCGCCGCCTCGATCTCGCGCACCCACTCCGCGGTCGGCGGAATGCCCTCCCAATCGACCCACGATTCGAATCCCAGCGAGTCCAACGCCTCGTGCAGACGTCGGACGAAGGGCTGGTCGACCCTGGAGTAGGAGATGAAGACGTCAGACACGACAGCTCAGCGGCGCGAACTGGATCGTTGGAGTCGACCTACGACCGGGCCCCGAAGCAGTGAGATCCCGAGACCGCCGGCCTCGGGTTCCCGTGCACTCGGGGGGACGCGTCGGGTTCGATACCCAAGACTACCTGGCCTCGTTTCGCGCTTCTCGTCGCTCCGACGTTGCGAACTCCGGCGTTGCCGGTTTCTGACGCCGAGCAGCGACATCGGAGTCGGCGGGCGTGACACCCGACCACTCGGTGACCCGTGGCGGTAGGATTCGTGCTCCCGGTTCCAACGAGGCTCGACGATGACGACCGAGACTGCCACCCCCGACGTTCGCCACCAGCCGCGACGTCGACGGGTGTCGTTCACGGTGCGGAGCACGGAGCTGTCCCGGAACCTCGACATCTTCCTGGCCTTTGCCGTCGCGGGGGTGCTGGGCAACCGGTTCTTCCTCGTCGCCACGGGCTATCCCCAAGTCGGCAACGGGACGTTGCACATCTCCCACGCGATCTGGGGCGGGGTGATGATGACCGTCGCCATCGGTGCCGCGCTGTCGTTCATCGCACCCGGGGTCCGAACCTTCGTGGCCATCCTGGGCGGAGCCGGCCTGGGCTGGTTCGTCGACGAACTGGGCAAGTTCATCACCAGGGACACCAACTACTTCTTCCGTCCCACCCTGGCGTTGATCTACGTCATCTTCATCTCGTTGTATCTCGTTTCTCGCACCCTCCGCCGTCGCCACTACGACGCCGACGAAGGCCTGCTCAATGCCCTCGAGGCCGTGAAGGCGGCGGTGATCGGTCGACTCGACGAACCCACCCGCCGGGAGGCCCTCGCGCTGCTCGAACAGACCTGCTCCGACGAAGGACTCGCCGCGAAGGTGCGCGATGTTCTCGACGACGCTACGACGCTTCCCCCGCGGCCACCCCGGCGCGGGACGCGTCTGCTCCGACGGCTCCAGGGCGCATATTCGCGCTGGAGCGAGCACCGTGGCTTCACTCCGACGGTCGCCGTGATCTTCACGGCGTTGGCGCTCTTCAACGTCGGTGAGGTCCTGACCCTGTTCCTGACCGGACCGGGGATCAAGTCGTTCACGCAGTGGGCGACGGTGGTCTCGTCGCTCGCGTCGGCGCTGTTCGTCTTCATCGGGGCGGTGTTGCTGCGCCGGGCCCGCCTCACCGCGTTTCGTTGGTTCGAGGCGAGTGTCCTCGTCTCGATCTTCGTCACCCAGGTGTTCCTCTTCGCCGACCGCCAGCTCGCCGGGGTCATCGACATCCTCGTCACCCTCGTCGTCTGGGCTGCGTTGCGCTCCGCGATGCGGCTCGAGCGTCTCGCCCGCGCCGTGCACGAGGAGTATGTGGCGTCCCGCCTGGCGGAGGGCACGCACGTCGACGACCCTTCGCTCGCGTCCTGGGACCAGCTCCCGGAGACGCTCAAGGCGTCCAACCGCAGCCAGGCCGAGCACATCGAGACGAAGCTGCAGGCCATCGGGTGCGCCCTCGTTCCTCTCCACGGGGTCGAGGCGCCCGATTTCGACTTCACCGACGACGAGGTCGAGACCCTCGCCCGCTTGGAACACGACCGGTGGATGGCCGAACGCCTGCGATCCGGTTGGGTGTTCGGCGCGGCGCGCGACGTGCGCACCCGACGCAGCCCTTACCTGGTCCCGTGGGAAGGGCTCACCGAGAAGATCCGGGACCTTGATCGGGAGACCGTCTATCGGCTGCCCCGCCACGCCGCCCGCGCCGGACAGCAGATCGTGCGTGTCGAACCCGGGGCGGCGCCGGCCCCGAACGCGCCGCGTTCCTGATCTGGCACCGAGGGGTGTGAGGGAGCCATGAGGGGGAGATGGCCCGTCACCACGGCCGGCCTGTCGATGCTCGCGATGGTGGCGGTCGTGACGTCGAGCGCGGCGGCGTCCGTGAGGGTCCAGGGCGCCCCGGGCGGCGTGACGGTTCGCACCGTGACGTTCGTGGATACGACCCGGGGGACCCCGGCGGTCAGCCAGCCCCACCGCAACGCCGCGAAGAGCCGGACGCTCAAGACGACGATCTGGCTGCCGGCCCCACCCACCGGCCCGTATCCGCTCATCGTGTTCGCGCACGGATGTGGCGGGCACGCCGCGGACTACGCCCCGCTGCTTCGGGCCTGGGCCGCGGCGGGCTACGTCGTGGCGGCACCCGACTTTCCCGTCTCGAGCCTCCCTACGCCGGGGGTGGCCTGTGTCGCCGATATCGCCAACCAGCCCGGCGACGTCAGCTTCGTGATCAGCCGGGTCCTCGCGCTGGATCGAGCCCGACACGGGCTGGGCCGCATCATCGACCGGGCTCACCTCGGCGTTGCCGGCCATTCCCTCGGCGCGGTCACCACCCTCGGCGTCGCGTTCCGGTCGTGTTGTCGCGACCGGCGGATCTCGGCCGCCATCTCCTTCGCCGGCACTCCGTTGATCAGCGGCACGGACTTCCGGGGCATCGCGACCCCGCTCATGCTCGTGCACGACAACGCCGACCAGACGGTGAACTACTCCTCCAGCGTCACCGCGTTCGCGAGGGCGGCCGGCCCCCGAGACCTGCTCACCATCCTCGGTGGGATGCACAGCGGATATCTCGGTGGCGCCGATCCCGTCTCGCAGGCGGTGCTGCGCGCCACCCTTGACTTCTGGGCCGGGTACCTCCGGTCTGATCCTGCGGCGCTGGCGCGCCTCGCCTCCGACGCGGTGATTCCGGGGGCGACCACCCTGCAACGCGCCGGCTGACGTCAACTCCGACGCGCCTGCCTTCAGACCGGGCTCACCGCGCGGTCAGGCGGGTCGGGTCTCCGCGAGCCGCACCAGTGGGATCCGCCGCGGCGTCTCGGATTGGTAGTCGTTGTAGAAGGGTCGGTCGGCGGTGAGCGCCGCCCACGTCGTCTTGTAGTCGTCGCCGTCGAGAATCTCGGGCCGCGACCAGAACTGGCGGCCCTGAACCTTGCAGAGAACCTCGGGGTTGGCGGAGTCGTCAGTCAGGTTGAGGTACCAGGCCGGGTGCTGGGGTGCACCCGCGAACGAGGCCACGACGACGCGATGCCCGTTCGGGTCCAGCCAGTACGGGAGGGTCACCTTGTGCTCTCGCCCCGACTTTCGGCCCGTCGTCACGATGATCAGGTGATGCATTCCGGCGGCGACCCACACCAGGTCGTCGGCCGAGGCCTCTTGCGCCGCGACGTGGGCCCGGCTGATCACCGGGATCTCCTCGCGGGGTGGGCGGTCGAACGGCTCGTTTCGCTGGTCGAGCATCGCCGGTGACGCTAGCGCCGCGTCGCGGGCCCGATGCGTCCGCCGGCGGCGCGCGGTCGGAACAGCGGGGCGGTGCGTCAGCGAGTTGCGGCGTAGCAGGCGTCGACGAGGTTGTAGCTGCGCTGGTCGCCGGTCACGCCGAGGTCCATCTTGTTCATGACGTATCCGAAGGCCAGCTCGGCGTCGGGATCCGCCCACCCGACGGATCCTCCCGCCCCGAAGTGGCCGAAGGAGTGGGGGCCGCCCAGTTGGATCAGCGTCGACGGGACCATGAAGCCCAAGCCGAACTGCACGTCGAGGTTGAGGAGCACGAGGTTCGGGCCGTGGGTGCGTTGGGTGGTGGCGTCGCGGAGCTGGTCGGGCGTGAGGAGGCGTACGCCGTCGACGGTTCCGAGGCAGGCCGCGTACATGCGGGCGACCGACCGGGCGTCACCGATGCCCGCGGCGGCGGGGAGCTCCGCGGCGTGGACCTGACGGGTGTTCCAGATCCCGCGCCCGCGGAACGCGCCGCCCGCGGTCAGGGCCTTGCCGAGCATCGAGTCGGGGCCGAGCAGCGCCGCGAGCTCGGATGAGGCGGATTCGTCGCTGTCGCCTTTGAGGTCCACGATCTCGCCGACGAGTCGGGCGACACGGGGTTCCTCACGCTCGGGGAGCCCGATCCAGAAGTCCAAGTCGAGCGGGGTGGCGATCTCGTCCTGGAAGTAGGTGCCGAGGGTGCGGCCGGTGATGCGTCGAACGATCTCACCGACGAGGTAGCCGTAGGTGACGGCGTGATAGCCCTGCGCGGTGCCCGGCTCCCAGAGCGGCGCCTGGCGTTCGAGCGCGTGGATCATCGGGTCCCAGGCCAGTGCCTCCTCGAGGGTGAGGGGTTCGTCGACCCAGGCCAGGCCGGCCTGGTGCGACAGCACGTCGCTCACGGGGATGTGCTCCTTGCCCGCCTGGCCGAACTCGGGCCAGTAGTCGACGACGGGGGCGTCGACGTCGAGGCGGCCCTCTTGGGCCAGTCGGTTGGCGCAGATCGCGGTCGCGCCCTTGGTCGTGGAGAACACCAGCTCCAGCGTGTCCTCGACCCAGGGCTGGCCCGTCGCGGGGTCGGTGATCCCGCCCCAGAGATCGACGACCTTCTCGCCGTGGTGATACGCGGCGAAGGCGGCTCCGATCTCGAGACCGTTCGCGAAGTTCTTCTCGAAGGCGCCTCGGACCCCGGCGAAGGCGGGCGTGGTCCATCCGTCGGTCGTCACGGAGGAACTTCCTACCAGCGCGTCGAGGTGACCGCCAGCGGCGTGGTCGGCCGCGGGCGGAGGGTCGGTCCGAGTGCCGGCTCCGGGCAGCTTCGGAGGTCGCGCCGGTAGGCTCGTGTCGTCACGGGAGGTGGCGGTGCGCGCCGACGACATGATCCTGGTCTCGGTCGACGATCACATCTGTGAGCCGGCCACGATGTTCGACGCGCACGTTCCGGCCCGCTACCGGGAGTTCATGCCGAGAGTCGTGGACGAGCCCGACGGGTCACAGCAGTGGTACTACGGCGAGGTTCGGGGCCGGAACCTCGGGTTGAACGCGGTGGCGGGCAAGTCGCCCGAGATGTTCAACGTCAACCCCACCCGGTACGAGGACATGCGCCCGGGTTGCTACGACGTCGACGCCCGGGTGCGCGACATGTCGGCCGGGGGGCAGCTGGCGGGGCTGAACTTCCCGAACTGGACCGGCTTCTCGGGTCAGGTCCTCAACCTCGGTCCCGATCGTGACATCAACCTCGTCATGATCAAGGCGTACAACGACTGGCACGTCGACGAGTGGTGCGGTGCCCACCCGGGCCGGTTCATCCCGTGCGGGATGGTCCCCCTCTTCGACGCGGATGAGGCGGCGCGCGAGGTCCGGCGCCTGGCCGAGAAGGGCTGCCACGCGATCACGTTCTCGGAGAACCCGGCCGGGCTCGGGATGCCGAGCATCCATACCGACGCGTGGGATCCCCTCTTCGCGGCGTGCTCGGACGTGGGCACGGTGCTGTGCTGCCACGTCGGGTCGT
>DAIMHT010000015.1:0-17145 GCA_036723155.1 Actinomycetota bacterium | reverse complement strand
CGGCGTCGAGGAGCTCGAGGCACGCCTCGATGAGACGCTTCTCCTCGAACGGGTCGCCGACCTGCACCGACGGTCGTTTGCTGTCGGAGCCCTCGTCGAACCCGGCGGACGCGAGCACGCTGGCCCCGCCGATCCCATCGCGGCCCGTCGCCGCCCCGAGTAGCACCGCGAGGTTCCCGGCACTGCCGGCGCGGGCGAGGACCAGCCGATCCTGGGAGACGACGCCGAGGCACAGCACGTTGACGAGCGGGTTGTCGCGGTAGCACTCATCGAAGACAGCTTCCCCGCCGATCGTGGGGACGCCGACGGCGTTGCCGTAGCCGCTGATGCCGGACACGACGCTCTCGAACAGGTAGCGGGTCCGGGCATCGTCGAGCGGCCCGAAGCGCAGCGGGTCCATCAACGCGATGGGTCGCGCACCCATCGAGAAGACGTCTCGGATGATGCCGCCGACGCCCGTCGCCGCACCCTGATAGGGCTCGACGGCCGACGGGTGGTTGTGGCTCTCGATCCGCAACGCGACGGCGAGCCCGTCACCGACATCGATGACGCCGGCCCCTTCACCGGGGCCGACCAGCACCCACGGGGCCCGGGTGGGGAGCCGACCGAGGTGCACCTTCGACGACTTGTACGAGCAGTGCTCGGACCACATGACGGCATACATGGCCAGCTCGAGATCGGACGGATCACGGCCGAGCAGCTCGGTGATCGCGGTCAGCTCGTCGTCGCTGAGGCCAAGCGTCCGGTGCAGAGGCTCGGTGCTCACAGCCACGTTCGGAGCCTACCGGCGGCTCGATTTGAGCAAATGCGAGGTGGCAGAATAGAGGTAATGGATCTCTCTGAGGATGGCAAATGGCACCGAAGCAACTGACGACCGAGCACAAAGAGGCGATGGCCGCGGGCCGGGCCGAGGGTCGAGCCGTGAAGGCCTACCTGGATGCCCTGGCGGAGCATCGGCCCCGCCGCGGCCGCCAGCGCACCGCGGAGACGATCCGGCGTCAGCTGGCCGCCATCACCGCCGAGCTCGGCACCGCGACGTCGCTGCATCGACTGCAGCTGATCCAGGAGCGCCGCGACCTCGAGTCCGAGCTGGAGAAGAAGGCCGGGCCCGCGGCGGACCTGGTGGCGCTCGAGGCGGATTTCGCCAAAGTCGCGAAGACGTACGCCGAGCGCAAGGGCATCACCTATGCCACCTGGCGGGAGATGGGCGTGAGCAGCGAGGCCCTCACCCGCGCCGGGATCACCCGAGGCAGCTGAGCCGTCCGGCCGGGTTCGGGTCAGGCGGCGACAGCCCGCTCGCCCGCGGCGGCGAGCAGCGACTCGAGCAGGACGACACCGTCCGCGGAGCCCAAGAGCGCGTCGGAGGCCCGTTCTGGGTGGGGCATGAGGCCCACGACGTTGCCGGCGGCGTTGGTGATCCCGGCGATGTCATCGAGGCTCCCGTTGGGGTTCTCGACGTAGCGCAACACGATGCGGTCCTCGGCGCGGAGTCGCTCGAGCGTCGCCGGGTCGCACACGTACGCGCCTTCAAAGTGGTTGATCGGCAGCTGGAGCACCGCACCGACTCGGGCGTGTCCGGTCAGGGCCGAGCGAGTGCTCTCAACGCGACAGGCCACGGTCTCGCACCGGAACTTGAGGCCGGCGTTCTTCTGGAGGGCCCCCGGGAGTAGGGACGCCTCCGTGAGGACCTGAAACCCGTTGCAGATCCCGATCACCGGGCCGCCCGACTCGGCGTGCGCGGCCACCGCGCTCATCACGGGTGAGAACCGGGCCAGCGCCCCGGTGCGGAGGTAGTCGCCGTGGGCGAATCCCCCGGGGATCACCACCGCGTCGGCGTGGAGGGCCGTCTCGGTGTGGAACACGAGCTCGGGCTCGCCGCCGAGCGCGGTGACGGCTCGGGCGACGTCGAGCTCGCAGTTCGTGCCGGGGAACACGACGATGGCGACGCGGGCGCTCATCCCGTCACCCCGCGGAGACGAGCTCGGTGAGCTCGATGTCGTACGCCTCGATCACCGGGTTGGCGAGCAGCTGCTCGCACATCGCCTCGACCTGGTCCCGTGCGGTGTTCCGGTCGGGCGCGTCGATCGTCAGCCGGATGCACTTGCCGATGCGGACGCCGGTCACGTTCTGGTACCCGAGTGCGGGGAGGGCCCGTTCGACGGTCGCACCTTGCGGGTCGAGGATCCCGGGGAGGTGCGTCACCTCGACTCGCGCCTCGTATCGCATAAAGGCGATGCTACCGGTCCGCGCGTGACACACCGTCGGACCGTTCGCGTCCCGGCCGGTACCAGTCGTCGAAGCGGGCGTCGGTCAGCCGCTCGTACGCCGCGATGTACCGGGCGCGCGTCCCGGTGATGACGTCGGCGGGCAGCGCCGGGGCCGGCGGGCGCTGGTCCCAACCCACGTCGTGGTAGTAGTCCCGGACGAACTGCTTGTCGAACGACGGGGGCGAGATTCCAACCTGGTACTCCGCCGCGTCCCAGTAGCGCGACGAGTCCGAGGTCATGACCTCGTCGATCACGAGAACCTCGTCGCCGACCAGGCCGAACTCCAGCTTCGTGTCGGCGAGGAGCAGCCCCCGTTGCTCGGCGTGCGCGGCGCCGATGCCGTAGACGGCCAGCGTCGCGTCGCGGCATCGTTCGAACACGACATCGCCGACGAGCGCGGCCGCGGCGACGTCGGTGAGCGGCTTGTCGTGGCCGGCACCGGGCTCGACCTTGGTCGTGGTCGTGAAGATGGGCTCCGGGAGGCGCTCGGCCCGTCGGAGCCCCGACGGAAGGGCTCGACCGCAGACCGTCCCCGCGGCCTCGTACTCGTCCCAGGCCGACCCGAACAGGTAGCCCCGGGCGATGCACTCGAGCCGCACCGGGTCCGCGGAGCGCACGAGCAGGGCGCGCCCGGCGACATCGGGACCCGCGCCATCGGGGAAGTCGGTCGGGTCGGCGCTGATGAGGTGGTTCGGAGCGACGGCCCCAGTCCGTTCGAACCAGAACGCCGACAGCGCGGTGAGGGCTCGGCCCTTGTCGGGGATCTCGTCGCCGAGCACGACGTCGAACACCGAGATGCGATCGGACGCGACCATCAAGGTGCGGTCAGGCCCGACCTCGTAGAGGTCGCGGACCTTGCCCGTGTACCGGTGGGGCAGGGCGACGGGTGTCATCCGGACTCCGGCGCGTCGAGCGCATCGACGCTCCGGCCAGCGTGGGCGAGCGCACCGATCAGGTCGAAGCAGCCCTCGAGTCGAGCCGGGCCGAGCGCGTCCACGACGTCGTGGTCCTCGAGCAGGATCTCGAGAAACGGGCGCCGGTCCTCCCAGGACCGAGTCGCGGCGCGCTGCACCGCCCGGTACGCGTCATCGCGCACCCAGCCGGCTTCGACCAGGGCCAGGAGCACGGTTTGGCTGAACACCAGCCCGTGGGACGCGTCCAGGTTCTCGCGCATGCGGTCGGGGTACACCTCGAGCCCGTCGATCACGGTCCGGAGCTGTACTGCCATGTAGTACGCGAGCTGGAACGCGTCGGGAAGCACGATCCGCTCCACCGACGAGTGGGAGATATCGCGTTCGTGCCAGAGCGCGACGTCTTCCAACCCCGCCACGACGTACCCTCGCAGCACCCGAGCGAGTCCACAGAGCTGTTCGCTCTTGACCGGGTTGCGCTTGTGCGGCATCGCGCTCGAGCCCTTCTGGGCGCCCGCGCGGAACGGTTCGGCGACTTCCCCCACCTCGGTGCGCTGCAGGTGGCGGATCTCGAGCGCACAGGTCTCGATGGTGGCCCCGAGCGACGCGCAGGCATACAGGACCTCGGCGTGCCGGTCACGGCCGAGGACCTGGGTTGCCGGGACCGGACGCAACCCGAGCCGCGCGCAGACGAGGGCCTCGATCTCGGGGTCGATGTTCGAGTATGTGCCGACAGCACCCGAGAGCTTCCCGACCGCGATGCCCTCCCGGGCGCGCTCGAGTCGGCGGCGGTCTCGCCGCAGCGCGAGGGCCCACAACGCCAGCTTGGCCCCGAACGTGGTCGGCTCCGCGTGGATGCCGTGCGTACGTCCGACGATGGCCGTGTCCCGGAACTCGCGCGCTCGGCGGGCGACAACCGCCTCCAGCGCGTCGACCGCCTCCAGCAGCACGTCACTGGCGCGTACCAGGGTCACCGACAAGGCGGTGTCGACGACGTCACTCGACGTCAGCCCGTAGTGGATCCACGACCCGGCCCGGCCGCCCACCCGGTCCTGGACGACGTCGACGAACGCGGCGACGTCGTGGTCGGTGACCTGCTCGCGCGCCTCGATGGCGGCGACGTCGAACCCAGCCCGGTCACGGACGGCGGCGGCGTCCTCGGGAGGGACGACCCCCAGCTTCGCCCACGCCTCGACCACCAGGATCTCGACCTCGAGCCAGGCCGCATACCTCGCCTCGTCGGCAAAGAGGCTGGCCATCGGCTCGAGGGCGTAGCGGGGGATCAAGGCGCGCTGCCTCCTGGTCGACACTCTAGGGGCCGCACCCGGGCGCGCGATCGAGCAGGCCCGGAGAACCGCGAACAAGGGTTGCGACACCGGGAGAGGCGCCCGTGGGAAGCAGTGAGCCGACCGCCGGTCTGGTCGGCACGTGCGCGAAGCACTGGAACGAGCGCGCCACCGGCCGGTGCGAGGAGTGCGGCGAGCTGTGGTGCGCCGACTGCCTGGTGCCACCCACCCGAAGGCGGCAACCGACCCGCTGCATCGACTGTGCGCTCATCGCGGCCGGGATTCGGACCCGCGGCGCTCGCCGCGCCGCGCCAATGGACATGCGGCGAACTCGCCGGCGCCCGCTGCACTAGCCGGGTCGTCATGCGACCGCCGCGGCGATGTCGCGCCGGTACTGCGCGCCGGGCCAGCTGATCTTCTCCGCAGCCTCATAGGCGCGGTGTCGTGCCGCCGCGATCGTCGGACCGAGCGCCGTGACGTCGACGACGCGACCCCCGGCGGTGACAACCGAGCCGTCCTCGCCCCGCCGGGTGCCGGCGTGGAACACCGCGACGTCCGGGAGCGCGGCGGCGGCGTCGAGCCCGGCGATGACATCTCCGGTGCGGGGCGCGGCGGGGTAGCCCTCGCTCGCGAGGACGACTCCGACGCACGCGTCGGGGCGGAAGCACACCGGCGGCATCGGCGAGCCCGTCGCGGCGTGCCAGCACAGCTCGCCGAGATCGGTCTCGAGCCGAGGGACCACGACTTGGCATTCAGGGTCGCCGAACCGCACGTTGTACTCGAGGATCTTGGGTCCGTCGGGGGTCAGCATCAGCCCCGCGTACAGCACCCCCCGGTAGGGCGCGCCGCGGGCGGCGAGCGCGTGCAGGGTGGGGCGGACCGCGGTCGTCATCAGCTGCTCGATGAGCGCCGCGCTCACGACCGGCACCGGCGAGAAGGCGCCCATCCCTCCCGTGTTCGGCCCGGTGTCGCGGTCGCCGATGCGCTTGAAGTCCTGGGCCGGCGCCAAGGGCACCGCGGCGTCGGGGTCACCGTTGCACACGACGAGCAGCGACAGCTCCGGACCCCGGAGGCCTTCCTCGATCACGAGGGTGCGGCCCGCGTCTCCGAACGCCTGACCGCTGAGGTAGCGGCTGACCGCGTCGCGGGCCTCGGACAACGATTCGGTGACGACGACGCCCTTCCCGGCCGCGAGGCCGTCGGTCTTGACCACGTAGAGCCCGTCCAGGGTGTCGAGGAAGGCCCGGGCCGCGGCGCCGTCGCCGGGCCCGAACACCGCGTGTCGCGCCGTCGGCACGCCCACCTCGGCCAGCAGCGCCTTCATCCATGCCTTCGAGCCTTCGAGCCGCGCCGCGGCGGCGCTGGGCCCGAAGACCGCATGGCCGCGCGCGGCGACCGCGTCGGCCACGCCGGCGACGAGCGGCTGCTCGGGCCCGACGACCACCAGGTCCGCGGCCAGGTCGTCGGCGGCCGCGGCGACGACCGACGCGTCGGCGGGGTCGCCGGCGATGCAGCGGGCGACCGTCTCGATGCCCGGGTTGCCGGGGAGGGCGTGCACCTCGCCCACCGACCCGGAGCGGGCGAGCCCCCAAGCGAGCGCGTGCTCACGCCCGCCTCCACCGACGACGAGGACCCGGAAGCTCACGCGGCGCGGGGCAGGACGACTGTCTGCTCGCGACCCGGCCCGACGGAGACGAAGCTCACCGGTACACCCGCGGCGTCGGCGATGAATTGCAGGTAGTCGCGGGCCGCGACCGGAAGGTCTTCGATGCGGGCGGCGCCGTCGATCTCGGTGTTCCAGCCCGGCAGCGTCTCGTAGACCGGTCGAACCTTGTGCAGCACCGACTGGTGGTACGGGACATGGTCGTATCGCGTCCCGTCAGGACCGACGTACGCGACGCAGACCTTCAGCTCGTCGAGGGAGGCCAAGACGTCAAGCTTGGTGACAGCCAGCTCGCTGCAACCGTTGAGCCACACGGCATGACGCAGCATGACCGCGTCGAGCCAGCCGGTCCGGCGCCGCCGACCGGTGTTGGTGCCGAACTCGACCCCCCGCTCGACGAGGAGGTCCCCGACCGCGTCGCCTTCGGGCAGCTCGGACGGGAAGGGCCCGCTCCCGACGCGGGTGACGTACGCCTTCGCCACGCCGATGACCCGCTCGATCGCCCGGGGGCCGACGCCGGCGCCGGTGCACACGCCGCCCGCGATGGGGTTCGACGAGGTCACGAACGGATAGGTGCCGTGGTCGAGGTCGAGGTAAGTGGCCTGCGCGCCCTCGAAGAGGACGTGCTGGCCGAGCTCCAGCGCCTCGTGCACCAAGTGGACGGTGTCGGCGATGTGCGGCTCCAGCCGGGGCAGCAGACCGAGGTAGCGGTGGCAGATGTCGTCGGCGTCGAGCGGGAGCCGGTTGTACACCTTGGCCAGCACGCCGTTCTTCTCCCGGAGCGCGAGGTCGAGCTTCTCCCGGAAGATCTTGGCGTCGAGCAGGTCTTGGACCCGCAATCCGACGCGGAGGGCTTTGTCGGCGTAGGCGGGCCCGATCCCGCGTTTGGTGGTCCCGAGCTTGTTCTTGCCGAGGTACCGCTCGGTGACCCGGTCGAGTTCCTGGTGGTACGGCATGATCAGGTGGGCGTTTCCGGAGATCCGCACCCGACTGGTGTCGACTCCCTTGCGCTCGAGCCCATCGAGCTCCTCGACGAGCACGACCGGATCGATCACGACGCCGTTCCCGATGACCGGGGTGACGTGGTCGTACAGCACCCCGCTGGGGACGAGCTGGAGTGCGAACACCTCGCCGTCGACGACGATGGTGTGCCCGGCGTTGTGGCCACCCTGATACCGGACGACCAGCGAGCTTTCCTTCGCCAGGTAGTCGGTGAAGCGGCCTTTGCCCTCGTCACCCCATTGCGTCCCGACGATCACCGTGCCTGGCACGACGGCCTCCGGGTCGACTTCGAACGTTCCCGCGCGTTAGCAGTCACGTTAGGGACAGGCTAGTCGCATCGCCGGTCGGAACCGAAGAGGAAACGGCTCACGGCCAACGGCTCGGTCAGGCCGTGACCGGCGCGCGCCGACTGAACGTGAGCTGACCGTCGCTGCTCGCGTCGACGAGCACCACATCCCCGTCCTGATAGTCGCCCTTCAGGAGGGCCAGCGCGATCGGGTCGGCCACCTCTTTCTGGAGTACTCGCTTCAGGGGGCGAGCACCGAAGGTCGGGTCGTACCCGGTCTTGGCGACGTGGGCCAGGGCCGCCTCGCTGAGCTCGAGGCCGAGGTTCCGCTCCTCCAGCCGCGACCGGAACTGTTCCACCTGGATGCGCACGATCTGTTCGATCTGGCGCTCGTCGAGGCGATGGAACATGACGATCTCGTCGATCCGGTTCAGGAACTCGGGCTTGAAGCTGTCTCGCACCGCCTGCATGACGACGGCCTCGCCGGCGCCTCCACCGAGGTTGCTGGTCATGATCAGGACCGTGTTGGTGAAGTCCACCGTTCGGCCTTGCCCGTCGGTGAGCCGGCCGTCGTCGAGGAGCTGGAGCAACACGTTGAAGACGTCGGGGTGGGCCTTTTCGATCTCGTCGAGGAGGACCACGGCGTACGGGCGTCGGCGGATCGCCTCGGTGAGCTGACCCCCTTCGTCGTATCCGACGTAGCCGGGAGGCGCTCCGACCAGGCGCGACACGTTGTGCTTCTCCTGGTATTCCGACATGTCGATCCGAACCATCGCCCGCTCGTCGTCGAACAAGAAGTCGGCCAGGGTCCGGGCGAGCTCGGTCTTGCCCACGCCGGTGGGGCCGAGGAACAGGAACGATCCGATGGGCCGGTTGGGATCCGACAGCCCGGCACGGTTGCGGCGGATGGCGTTCGCGACCGCGCTGACGGCTTCGTCTTGGCCGATGATGCGGGAGTGGAGCACGTCCTCCATGCGGACGAGCTTGGCCATCTCGCCTTCCATGAGCCGACTGACCGGGATCCCGGTCCACTTCGCGACGATCTCGGCCACGTCTTCCTCGTCGACCTCTTCCTTCAACATCTGCTGGTCGGCCTGGAGGTGGTTGAGACGCTCCGTCTTGGCGTCGATCTCCGCCTCGAGGTCGCGCATCGTGCCGTACCGGAGCGCGGCGGCCCGTTCGAGGTTGCCCTCGCGCTCGGCCTTCTCGGCGTCGGTGCGCGCCGTCTCGAGCTGCTCCTTGAGGGCACGGATCTCGGCGATGGCGTCCTTCTCGTTCTGCCAGTGGGCGACCATCGCGTCACGCTGCTCGGCGAGCTCGGCCAGCTCGGCGTCGATCGTGGCGAGCCGATTCTTCGCGGAATCGTCGGTCTCCTTGTCGAGCGCGGCCTTCTCGATCTCCAGCTGACGGATGCGCCGCTCGACGACGTCGATCTCCAACGGCATCGAATCGATCTCGATGCGCAGGCGGGAGGCGGCCTCGTCGATGAGGTCGATGGCCTTGTCGGGGAGCTTCCGGCCCGTGATGTACCGCGACGAGAGCACCGCGGCCGCGACGAGCGCGGCGTCTTGGATGCGGACACCGTGGTGAACCTCGTAGCGCTCCTTCAGCCCGCGGAGGATCGCGATGGTGTCCTCGACGGATGGCTCACCGACGAAGACCGGCTGGAATCGGCGCTCGAGCGCGGCGTCCTTCTCGATGTACTTGCGGTACTCGTCGAGGGTGGTCGCGCCAATCATGCGCAGCTCACCCCGGGCGAGCATCGGCTTGATCATGTTGCCGGCGTCGACCGCGCCTTCCGCGGCGCCGGCACCGACGATGGTGTGCAGCTCGTCGACGAAGGTGATGACCTCGCCGCCGCTGTCGCTGATCTCCTTCAGCACCGCCTTGAGCCGGTCCTCGAACTCTCCTCGGTACTTGGCGCCGGCGATCATGGCGCCGATGTCCAACGCGATGAGCCGCTTGTCGCGGAGGCTCTCGGGGACGTCGCCCTCCACAATCCGGCGGGCCAGACCCTCGACAATCGCGGTCTTGCCGACACCGGGTTCACCGATCAGGACCGGGTTGTTCTTCGTTCGCCGGGACAGGACCTGGATGACCCGGCGAATCTCCTCGTCTCGGCCAATGACGGGGTCGAGGCGGCCACGGCGCGCGTCCTCGGTCAGATCGCGCCCGTAACGCTCGAGGGCCTGGTACTGGTCCTCGGGGTTGTCGCTCGTGACGCGATGCGATCCCCGAACCGATTTGAGGGCGTCGAGCACGGCTTCCTTCGTCACGCTCAACGACCGCAACAGATCGCCGACACCGCCGGCCACGTCGGTCATGGCGAGGAGGATGTGCTCCGTCGAGAGGTAGTCGTCGCCGAGGTCGGTGCGGGCGGCATCGGCCGCTTCGAGCACCTGGTACGCGTCGGGGGACAGCTGGGCTTGCTGCGCTCCCCCGTAGACCTGGGGCCGCTGCGCGAGGGCCTCGTCGACCCGGTCCCGAAGCGTCTTGGGGGCCACGCCGAGCCGTTCCAGGACCGGCAGGACCACGCCTTCGGGCTGCCCCACCAGCGCCGCGAGAAGGTGCTCGGGCGCGACCTGGGCGTGGTTGCGCTCGCGAGCCAGGGACTGGGCGCTCTGGAGCGCCTCCCCGGTCTTCTTCGTGAACTTGTTGGGGTCTAGGGGCATCGTCTCACCTCGCTTCGAGCATTCTCAAAGTTGATAACGCTTATATCAAGTCTGTATTCCGCGATGATGGAGCTGGCCCGTGCGACGATCGGGCCGGTCTTCCTCTCTCTCGAATGGCCGCCATGGACGAGCGTGATCGGAGCGCCAACCGCCCGGGCCCGTCGTGGCACGCCGATCCTCTCTCGTCGACACCGCGGCTGCGGTGGTGGAGCGGCGAGGCCTGGACGGCGTCGGTCGTGGTCGCGGCGGCGGACGTGGCGGCGATCGCGTGGACACCAGAGCTGGCCGAGCTGCCCCCGCCCATCCAATGGGGCAGCCCGGTGCTGCGACTGGCCGTGGCGCCGCCGCTGCGCATCACGCCCCTCGCCGAGCTCCCCGCGCCCAGCCGAGACCTGGAGCCCGCACCCCAGACCGGTGAGGTCGGCGACGCCGGCGGGCGCCCTCACCAACCGCGGCGTCGTCGACGTCGGCGGCATTTGACCCTCGTCGCGGCGCTGCTCCCCGTCCTCGCACTCGCCGGGGTCGCCAGCGCGGCGTTGCTGACCACCGGCCCCCGCCCGGCCTTCACCGACACCATGGCGTACCGGGACGGCCCGGCCGGCTTCTCGCTCACCTACCCGACGGGCTGGAAGATCCAGCGGATCAACCCCGGGCAGGGCATCCGGTTCGTGGTGAGCTCGCGGCACGCCTCCGCCGATCAGCTCACGACGGTCTCGGTGACCGCCGGAACCCAACATGGCCCGCTGCCGACGGCCGCCGACCTCGCCCGCACCGTCACCGACGGGCTTCGGCCTCAGTTCCCCGGGATCACGCTCACGACGAGCGGCACCACCAGTCTCGCCAACGGACCCGCGGTGCGGCTCGCGTTCACCGACCCGGGCACCAACCCGCCGACCGCGATCGAGCAGTTCGTCGGGCGCACCGCCGATGGTCGGCCCCTGACCGTCACCATCCAGATCCCCGATCCGCGGTACGCGCCGAGCGACGCCCGCGCGCACGACTTCCTGGCTTCGATCACGTCGTGACACCGGCCGCTCAGCGGCGGACGCGGACCACGGCCTTGCTGACCGGTACCAGGGTGCGGCGATACTGGCGGTGGACGACTTCGACCTCGTCGCGGTGCGCGTGCCGCTGGCGGACGAGCTCGGCTTCGAGCTCCGCGATCCGCTGGTGGGCCTCGTCGAGGTCGGCTTCGAGCTCCAGGATCTTGCGAACCCCGGCCAGGCTCACCCCGTCGCTGGTGAGCTCCTGGATTCGGCGCAGCAGGGCGATGTCTCGATCCGAGTAGCGGCGACTGCCCCCTTGGGTGCGACTCGGCTCGATCAGACCCTTGCGCTCGTAGATACGCAACGTCTGCGCGTGCACACCGGCGAGCTCCGCCGCGACCGAGATGATGTACAACGCTCGTTCCCTGTCGTCCATGCCTCCCCCTTAGACGCCGAGATGCTCTCGCGGGTTCGCCGGCAGCTGCTCCGCGAGCGTGGCGATCGCCGCCCGCTGCTCGTCGGTGAGCTCCGTCGGCACCACGACCTCGAACGTGACGAGCAGATCACCCGGGTCGCCCTTGGCCGGCTGGATCCCCCGCCCTCGGACCCGGACGGTCTTGCCGCTCTGGGTGCCGGGCGGCACCTTGACCGTGACCGGGGCGTCCAGCGTCGGCACCTTGACCTGCGCGCCGAGCGTGGCCTCGGTGAACGTGATCGGGATCTTCACCGTGAGGTTGGTCTTGCCCTGACGCCCGAAACGCTCGTCCGACCCGACGTGCACTTTGACGTAGAGGTCGCCGGGCGGACCCCCGTTCCGTCCCGCGGCGCCGCGCCCCTTGACCCGGATCCGCTGGCCGTCGCGGACGGCGGCGGGGATTCGCACCTTGACCTCGCGCCGGCGATGTTCGACGCCGGTGCCACGACAGTTCTTGCATCGGTGCTCGATGACCTCGCCGCGACCGCCGCAGGTGGGGCAGACCTGCGAGAACGAGAACGGCCCCTGATCGACCGCGACCGCGCCGGTGCCGCCACAGGTCGGGCACGGCTGCGGAAACGTCCCCGGCTCGGCACCCGAGCCGCCACACACGTGGCAGGGCGCATCGGACGTGACGCCGACCGTGGTCGTCACGCCGTGGACGGCGTCGCCGAAGTCGAGGTGGAGCTCGGCCTCGAGGTCCGCGCCCCGGACGGGCCCCGTCGCGGCGCGGCCGCGGCGGCGCGGTCCGGCTCGCCCCCCGAAGAGGTTGCCGAACAGGTCACCGAGCCCGCCCCCGTCGTCGAAGTGGAAGGTCGCGCCCTCGAAGCCGGGCCCGAATCCACCCGGCGCACCACCGAAGCCTCCGGGTCCCGCGCCCGACGCGACCATCTCCCGGACCTGGTCGTATTCCTTGCGCTTGTCCGGGTCGCCGAGCACGTCGTTCGCGGCCGAGATCTCCTTGAAGCGGTCCTCGGCGGCCTGGTCGCCCGCGTTGGCGTCAGGGTGGTTGGCCTTGGCGAGCTTCCGATAGGCGCGTTGAATATCCCGATCGCTCGCGCCCGGCTCGACGCCGAGCACGGCGTAGTAGTCCTTCTCGAACCACTCCCGCTGGGGTGCCATCGCCGTCAGTCCTTGCGGGCGACCTTCACCATCGCCGGGCGCAGCACTCGACCCTTCAGTCGGTAGCCGGTGCGGACCGTGTCGACGACGACGGGGTCACCATGGTCGCCTTCTTGCATGACGGCCTCGTGGACGTTCGGATCGAACGGGACTCCGGTGCTGTCGATGCGCTCGAGGCCCGCTTTGGCCAAGACATCGACGAGCCCGGCGAAGACCAGCTCGACACCCTTGCGTACTTGCTCGTCGCAGTCGTCCAGCTGTCCGAGGGCGAGCTCGAAGCTGTCCACGACGGGGAGCAGATCCTCGATCAGGCTCTCGTTGGCACGAGTGATCGCCTCGGTCTGGTCCCGGAGCATCCGCTTCCGGTAATTCTCGAAATCGGCTTGGACCCGCTGCGCGAGCTCGCGCAGCTCGTCGCGTTCTTTCGCCAGGGTGACCAGCGCCGCGTCGAAGTCCGCCTCGGCCTCATCGGCCGTGGCGTCCTCGACCACGTCTCCGGCGTGCTCGCCGACCGACTCTTCGGGCATCACGCGCTTTTCTCGTGACCCTCGTGGCCCTCGTCCACGATCTCAGCGTCGGCGACCTCGTCGTCGGACGGGTGGGCTGCATCGGACGCGGCTCCCTCGCCGGCCGGGCCCGACGCCGACGGCTGGGCCTGAGCCGCCTGGTAGAGACGCTGCGCGAACTCCTGGCTCGCGGTGAGCAGCGCTTCGTGCTTCTGGCGGACAGCGTCGATGTCCTCGCCGGCGAGCGCCGTCTTCAGCTCTCCGAGGGCCGCTTCGATCTTGGTTCGATCCTCGGCGGAGACCTTGTCGGCCTGCTCCTTCAGGAGCTTCTCGGTCTGGAACACGAGCGAGTCCGCGTTGTTGCGGGTCTCGGCCTCCTCGTGGCGCTTGCGGTCCTCCTCGGCGTGGGCTTCGGCCTCCTTGACCATCCGGTCGATCTCGTCCTTGCCGAGGGCGGTGCCCCCGGTGATGGTCATGGCCTGTTCCTTGCCGGTCCCGAGGTCCTTCGCGCTCACGTGCACGATGCCGTTGGCGTCGATGTCGAACGTGACCTCGATCTGGGGCACACCGCGTGGTGCCGGCGGCATTCCCACCAGCTGGAAGGTGCCGAGCATCTTGTTGCGGTACGCCATGTCGCTCTCGCCCTGCAGGACCTTGATCTCGACGCTGGGCTGGTTGTCGTCCGCGGTGGTGAACACCTCGGAGCGCTTCGTCGGGAT
Source organism: Actinomycetota bacterium (assembly GCA_036723155.1). GTDB lineage: Bacteria > Actinomycetota > Acidimicrobiia > IMCC26256 > PALSA-555 > PALSA-555. Next base: position 3,250 of record DAIMHT010000015.1, on the reverse strand, counting down.
CGTCGTGTTCCGCTCGATGAGCCGGGTCATGATCTGACCCTTCGTCTCGATGCCGAGCGACAGCGGCGTCACGTCGAGGAGCAAGACGTCCTTGACGTCGCCCTTGAGGACCCCGGCCTGGATCGCGGCACCGACGGCGACGGCCTCGTCGGGGTTCACGCCCTTGTCGCCTTCCTTGCCGGTCAGGTCCTTGACGAGATCCTGAACGGCCGGCATGCGGGTCGAGCCTCCGACGAGAATCACCCGGTTGATCCCGTCGCTGGTCAGCCCGGAATCGCGGATCGCTTGCTCGAACGGGCCTTTGCAGGCGTCGAGCAGATCGGCGGTCAGCTCCTGGAACTTCGCCCGGGACAGGCTGAGCTCGAGGTGCAGGGGGCCGTCTTGGGTCGCGGTGATGAACGGCAGGTTGATCGTCGTTTCCTGCAGCGACGACAGCTCGATCTTGGCCTTCTCGGCTGCTTCCTTGAGCCGCTGCGTCGCCATCTTGTCGGCGGCGAGGTCGACGCCGTGAGCGCCCTTGAACTCGGCGACCATCCAGTCGATGACCCGCTGGTCCCAGTCGTCGCCGCCCAGGTGGGTGTTCCCGGCGGTCGACTTGACCTCGAAGACGCCGTCGCCGAGCTCGAGGACCGACACGTCGAACGTGCCGCCACCGAGGTCGAAGACCAGGATCGTGAGGTCGTTCTCCTTGTCGAGGCCGTACGCGAGCGCCGCTGCGGTCGGCTCGTTGATGATGCGGAGCACCTCGAGCCCGGCGATCTCACCGGCTTCCTTCGTAGCCTGACGCTGCGCGTCGTCGAAATAGGCCGGCGCGGTGATGACCGCCTGCGTGACGGTGTCCCCGAGGTACGCCTCGGCGTCACGCTTGAGCTTCTGGAGGATGCGGGCCGAGATCTCCTGGGGCGAGTAGTGCTGCCCGTCGATGTCGATGGTCCACGACGTGCCCATATGCCGCTTGACCGAACGGATGGTCCGATCCGGGTTCGTGATGGCCTGGCGCTTGGCGACCTCCCCGACGAGGACCTCGCCGGTCTTGGAGAACGCGACCATCGAGGGGGTCGTCCGCGACCCTTCGGCGTTGGGGATGACGTTGGGCTCGCCCGCCTCCAGGGTTGAGACGACCGAGTTGGTCGTGCCGAGGTCGATACCGACGGCCTTGGACATGATCTATGTGCCTCCAGCTAGAAAATCTTGAGTGTGACGGTATCAACTTTCTCGTCGGGGCCCCTATTCCCGGAGGCTCGTATTGACACCCTCAGGTACATTGCCGACATGACTCGGCGGAGCGCGCTGCCCGATCTCGCCAAAGTGCCCCTGTTCTCGGCCTGCTCGAAGAAGGACCTCCAGCAGATCAACCGGCGGGCCGAGCACGTCCAGGTCCCGGCCGGGAAGGTGCTGGTCCGGGAGGGGGCCGCCGGAGCCGAGTTCTTCGTCATCCTCGACGGGACCGCCGAGGTGTCCATACACGGCAAGAAGGTGGCCACGTTGGGGCCGGGATCGTTCTTCGGCGATCTGGCGCTCCTCGACAAGGCGCCCCGCAACGCGACGGTGACGGCCGTGACCCCGATGGAGCTGATGGTCCTCGGCCAGCGGGAGTTCGCGGCGATGATCGACGAGATGCCGGGCTTCGCCCACAAGCTCTTGAGCGGCCTCGCGCACCGACTGCGCGAATACGACGTCAAGTCCTGGGAGTAGTCGACCCGGCCCTGATGGTCCGCGGCTGTAGTCGGCCCTCCAAAGAGGCGCGGTATTAGGTTTCAGACCGTGCGACGGCGGTTCCCGTTCAAGCCGAGTCAGGTCGTCTTGGTCCTCGGGCTCCTGATCGCGGCCGGTGCGCTCGCCTCAGGCGTGCTCCCCCGGATCACGGGATGGCACGACAGCTCCCGCACCACCCGGCAGGTCTTCGTCGACATCCCGGACCCGATCTACTGGATGTTCTACGCCACGGTCGCGACGATGCTGTTCGTCTGCGCGTGGCTGGTCTCGCTGCGGGTCCGGAACTACGCCCGCGGCGGTCCCGACGACCGGCGAACCACTCGGGCGAACGCGCACCGTCGGCTGCGAGAGTTCCGGTCCGGCGTCTGGATGCGGACCCTCCTCCGCGACCCGGCCGCGGGAGTCATGCACTCCTGCATCTACTTCGGCTTCCTGGTCCTGTTCGCGGCCACGGTGATCCTCGAGATCGACCATCAGCTCCCGACGTCGCTGAAGTTCCTGCACGGCACCGTCTACGAGGCGTACAAGGCCACCGCGAACACGTTCGGCATCATCTTCCTCGTCGGCATCCTGTGGGCCATCGGACGCCGGTACGTGCAGCGCCCCTACCGGATCCGCATCAAGACCAAGCCCGAGGACGCGGTGATCCTCGCCATGTTCCTCATCATCGGCGTCACCGGATTCCTGATCGAGGGGTTCCGCATCGCGCTGGAGAACCGGCCCAGCTTCGAGGCGTGGTCCTTCGTCGGCTGGGGACTGTCGGCGCTGTGGTCGGGCTGGTCGCACGGGACCCTGTCCGACCTGCACCAGACCATGTGGGTCGTGCATTTCGGCGCGTTCATCGCGTTCCTCGTGATCCTCCCCACGACGAAGCTGCGCCACATGATCGCGTCGCCGATGAACATGTACCTGCGGCCCACGGACCGGCCCAAAGGCGCGATGAAGCCGCTCCCCAACCTGATGGAGACCGAGCTCGAGACCTTCGGTGCGTCAACGGTCGAGGACTTCACGTGGAAGCAGCTCTTCGACACCGACGCCTGCACGATCTGCGGCCGCTGCACGTCGGTCTGCCCGGCGCACGCGACGGGCAAGCCGCTCGATCCCCGCGAGATCGTGCTCAAGGTCGGTGAAGTCATGGCCGCCACCGGAGATCCTCCGGTGTCACCACCGGTGGGGCTCGACGACGACATCACGGTGACGGCCGACTCGATGTTCGAGCGGATCACCGCCGAGGAGCTGTGGGCCTGCACCACCTGCAAGGCCTGCGACGAGATCTGCCCGGTCAACATCGAGATCCTGGACAAGATCCTCGACATGCGCCGCTACCTCTCCCTGATGGAGAGCAACTTCCCCACCGAGCTCGGCAACACCTACCGGTCGATGGAGAACTCCTCGAACGTGTACGGCCTCAACCAGGGGGAACGGGCCGACTGGGCCAAGGACCTCGAGGGCATCCCCATCATCGACAGCTCCGGGCCATTCGACCACGAGTACCTCTACTGGGTGGGCTGCGCCGGCAGCTTCGACGATCGCA
>DAIMHT010000014.1:0-17417 GCA_036723155.1 Actinomycetota bacterium | reverse complement strand
GTCATCAGCGGAGGACCGGAGCGGGTGGCGGCCGCGTTGGAGCCGTACGTCGCCGGGGGCGCTGACTGGCTGATCCTCGGCCCGGTGGATTCTCGGGACCCGGCCAACGCGGTGCTCATCGGCGAGCAGCTCGCACCGCTTCTCCGTGGGCACGCGGCGGCGCGTCCGGACCGGACGAGCTAGGGGAGTGGGTCGACCGGGTCTGGCGCCGCGGGTCGCTCCCCGAAGTACTCGAGGGCGCGTTCGGCGCCGATCTGGATGAAGAGCCCTTCGGCCTCGGCGCAGAGCCGGTCGCCGGCATGGAGCGTCCCGAGGGTGGTGATGCGTCGACCCTCGCGCTCGCGGGTCCACGCTTCGAGCCGGAGCGGCGTCCCCAGCGGAGTCGGGCGCCGGTAGCGGACGGTGAGCCGGGCCGTCATCCCCGGGTGGCCACTGGTCACGTTGGCGATGCCCAACGCCTCGTCGAACATCAACGCCACCCATCCGCCGTGCACGTATCCCGGCGGCCCTTCGAACGCCGCGCCCAGCACCGCGTGCCCGACGAACCGGTCGTCGCGGAACTCCCATTCGAACGGCGGTGCGCCGGGATGCAACGCCCCGACCAGCGGGCTGCGGGGGAGGTAGTCCTCGTGGCGGCGCTCGCCGCGCCGGCTCACCCGCGCCGGCTGCGCCGGGTCCGTGACGAGCACGGTGAGTGCGGCTTCGGTCGCGTCGGCCGCGGCGTCGAGCTGCGCCTCGTCGACATCGGCGGTCAGGAGCGCGTCGACGAGACGGCGAGCCGCGCCGGCCAGTCGTTCGCGTGCCGGGGTCGCGAAGGCCGCGGCGTCGGGGTACGCGCCCGCCATCAGCGGCCCTTGAAGACGGGCTTGCGCTTCTCCGCGAACGCCCGCGGGCCCTCCTTGGCGTCGTCGCTGGCGAACACTTCCCAGCCGATGGGGTCCTGGTGGCGCATCGCTTCCTCGTCGGAGAGATGCTCGGTCTCCCGCCACGCCCGAAGGATCGCCTTGGTCGACAGCGGGCCGCACTCGGCGACCTGGTCGGCGACCCCGCGCGCGACGGTGAGGGCCATCCCGTCGGGGACGACGCGGCCGATGAGCCCGACCCGGACGGCCTCCTCGGCGGTCACGGGGCGGGCGCTCAACAGGATGTCCATGGCGACGGTGTAGGGGATCTGGCGGGGAAGTCGACACGCCGAGCCGCCGAGGGGGAACAGGCCGCGCTTGGCCTCCCAGACGCCGAAGATCGCGCCCTCGCCGGCGATGCGGATGTCGGTGCCTTGCAGCATCTCGGTCCCGCCGGCGACCGCGTAGCCCTCGACGGCGGCGATCATCGGCTTCGTGCACCGGTAGTCGCGCAGCAGCGCCTTCCAGTGCAGGTTCGGTGTCTCGGACATCCGCCGCTCCACGTATTCGCTGCGGGGCGCGTTGACGGCGACGAGGTCCATTCCCGACGAGAAACTCCCACCGGCACCGGTGAGGATCGCGGCGCGTACCTCGTCGGTGTCGTCGACGTAGGAGTACGCGTCGGCGAGGCCGACGAGCATCGTCGGGCTGAGCGCGTTCTTCTTCTCGGGCCGGTTCATGGTGATGATGACCACCGGGCCGTCCCGCTCGACGATGCAGTCATCAGTCGAGATGTCGAGCGTCTCAGGCATGGCGCGTCTCCCGCTGGCAGTCTGGTGTTCGGAGGCCGTGATCCTAATGGGGACGGATTTGTTTGCCTTTGGGGCCCGGCGGGTCGCCGCGTTCGATGGCTACCGAGTCGGCGCGAGGAGCGCGCGACGCGGTCGCGGTCGGTGCCTCGTCATGAGCCGACCCGCCGAGGGACGTCGCGGTCGATCCCGGCGCGAAGGAGCGGCACCACCTCGCTGAGGGCCCTGACGCGCCGACAGTCCACGTTCCGATGGAGGTCGTAGGGGTCGACCAGGATCGGTGTCACGCCGGCGGCGCGGGCCCCCTCGACATCGGCCGCGGGCGTGTCGCCGACGTGCACCGCGTCGCGCGGGTCCACCCCCAACGCGTCGAGCGCCAGCCCGAAGATCGCGGGATCGGGCTTCGAGACCCCCACGACCGCCGAATCGAGGATCAGCTCCACGGGGACCCCCGGGCCCGGCCCGACCTGGCAGATCACGTCGTCGCGCAGCTGGTCCTCGACCGTCCCGTCGGCGTTGGACACGACCGCGATTCGAAACCCGAGCGCGACGAGGTCCCGGAGCGCCTCCCGCGAACCCGGGATGACACGGGTCCAGACCCCGCCCCGCTCGAACTCCTCGAGCAGGACCGCCATCGCGGCGTCGACGTCGTCGGGCGGGACACCACACACGCGCGCGTACGCGCGGTTGTACGCGTGCCAGATGCTGCGGTCACCGTCTCGGAACTCCTCGAGCGCGGCGACACCGTGGTAGTGGGCTTCGTCGAGACGGTCGCGTTCGATGGCCAGCTCGAGGCGAGCCAACGCCGCGACCATCCGATCGTGGTCCGGGAGGTAGAAGACGCCGCCGAGGTCGAGGAACACGGCGCGGACAGGGCTCACCGCTCCGAACTTACCGGGGGGCGCCGCGAGGCCCCTGGTACCGTGAACCGACATGGAGTTCCGCCGAATCAACGCCCTCCCGCCGTACGTGTTCGGCGAGATGGAGGCGCTGAAGATGCAGGCCCGCCGCGGCGGCGAGGACGTCATCGACCTCGGCTTCGGGAACCCCGACGTGCCGTCGCCGCCGGTCGCGGTCGACAAGCTCTGCGAGGCCGTCCGCAACCCCCGCAACCACCGTTACTCCGCCAGCCGGGGCATCCCGAAGCTGCGGCTCGCCATCACCGACCTCTACCAGCGTCGCTTCGGCGTCGAGCTCGACCCCGACACGCAGGCGTGCACGACCATCGGCGCCAAAGAAGGGTTCTCGCACCTGATGTGGGTGCTCCTCGGCCCCGGCGACGCCGCGATGGTGCCCAGCCCCTCCTATCCCATCCACATCTGGGGCCCGATCCTCGCCGGCGCCGAGATTCGCCACGTCCGCCTCGGACCCGAGCAGGACTTCTTCGCCAACCTGATGGAGACGTGGGAGGACTCCTGGCCTCGCCCCCGGGTCATCGTGCTCTCGTTCCCGCACAACCCGACCACCGCCTGTGTGGACATCGGGTTCATGACGCGCATGGTCGACTTCGCGCGGGCGCACGACGTGCTGCTGGTCCATGACTTCGCGTACGCCGATCTCGGGTTCGACGGGTACGAGCCCCCGTCGATCCTCCAGGTGCCCGGAGCGTCCGACGTCGCGGTCGAGCTGTACACGCTCACGAAGTCGTTCTCGATGGCCGGGTGGCGGGTCGGGTTCCTCGTCGGGAACGCCGAGGTCGTCGCCGCGCTGGCCCGCTTGAAGAGCTACCTCGACTACGGGACGTTCCAGCCGATCCAGATCGCGTCGATCGTCGCGATGAACGAGGCCCCCGACTATCCGCTCGAGGTCAACGCCATCTACAAGCGGCGACGCGACGCGCTCGTCGACGGCCTCGCCCGGATCGGGTGGGAGATCGAGAAGCCCCGCGGGACGATGTTCGTCTGGGCGCCGATCCCGGAGCCGTACGAGGACCTGGGGAGCCTCGAGTTCTCCAAGCTGCTCGTCGAGGAGGCCAAGGTCGCGGTGTCCCCCGGGGTGGGGTTCGGTCCCGGCGGGGAGGGGTACGTACGGTTCGCGCTGGTCGAGAACGAGCATCGGATCGGCCAGGCAGTGCGAGGGATCCGCCGGGCCCTGACCAAGCTCGGTTGAGACCCGGGTGCGATCCGGCGCCGAGCTCAGCGTTGGACCCCGAACATCCGCCGCGCTCGGTAACGTGACGCCCGTCACCGAGGGGTGAACGCCATGCTCTACTGGACGCTCAAGCTCGTCTTGACGCCACTGCTCCGCCTGAGCTTCCGCATCGACGTCGAAGGGCGAGACCATCTGCCCCGCCGGGGGCCGGTGATCCTCGCCGCGAATCACCGGTCGTTCCTCGACTCGATCTTCTTGCCCCTCGCGATCGGCCGGCGGCGCATGACCTTCGTCGCCAAAGCCGAGTACTTCGAACGCCGTCGGACGGCGTGGTTCTTCCGCGGCGTCGGGCAGATCCCGATCCAGCGCAGCGGGGGGAGCGCGAGCGACGCCGCGCTGGACGCGGCCACCGACGTGCTCCGCGAGGGAGGCGCCTTCGGGATCTACCCCGAAGGGACCCGCACCCGCGACGGGGTCACCCATCGGGGCCACACCGGCGTCGCCCGGCTCGCACGCGCGACCGGCGTGCCGATCGTCCCGGTCGGGCTGGTCGGCACCGACGACGCCCAGCCGACGAACGCCAAGCTCCCGCGGCTGTTCCGGCGGGTCACGATCCGCTTCGGGGAGCCCATCGCCGCCGACCGGTACCTCGACGAAGAGGGCCTCGCGCTGCGACAGCTCACCGACGAAGTGATGTTCGAGATCGTGCAGCTGTGCGGCATCTACGAGTACCGGGACACGTACGCGACGAAGCGCGCCGAAGACGTCCCCACCCAGCCGGCCCGACTGGCCGCGCTTCCGACCGCCCGCGTCGCGTAACGCCGCTCAGGTCTCGCGGGCCCACCCCCGGGACCGGTCGACGGCCCGCAGCCACTGCCGGTGGCCCGCCTCGACCTCGGCCGGCGCCATCGCCGGTTCGAAGGCGGCGTCGGCGCTCCACCGGGCCCCGACCTCCGACGGATCGGACCACACTCCGACGCCGAGTCCGGCGAGGAACGCCGCGCCCAGCGCGGTGGTCTCCTGCACCGCGGCGCGCCGCACCGGCACCCCGAGGATGTCGGCCTGCAGCTGGCACAGCAGGTCCATGACGCTGGCCCCACCGTCGACGCGCAGCTCCGCCACCGGGCGCCCCGCGGCCTCGGTCATCGCGTCGACGACGTCGCGGGTCTGCCAGGCCATGGCTTCGACGACGGCGCGGGCCAGGTGCGCGCGCGTCGTGCCCCGGGTGATCCCGAGGACCGTCCCCCGGGCGTACGGGTCCCACCACGGTGACCCGAGCCCGCTGAACGCGGGGACGAACACGACGCCGCCGGTGTCGGCGACGCTGGCCGCGAGCGGTCCGGTCTCGGCGGCGTCACCGATGATGCCCAACCCGTCGCGCAGCCACTGGATCGCGGCGCCGGTCACGAACACCGCCCCTTCGAGCGCGTAGGTGACCTCACCGCCGAGGATCCACGCCACGCTGGTGAGGAGCCCTTCGGTCGGCGGCGGATGCGACGACCCGAGGTTCATGAGGACGAACGACCCTGTCCCGTAGGTGTTCTTCGTCATCCCGGGCTCGACGCAGGCCTGCCCGAACAACGCCGCGGCCTGATCCCCGGCGATGCCGCTGATCGGGACCCGGAGCCCCGCGGCGCGGTCCGGGACGGTCTCCCCGAACCGTCCGCTGCTCGGCAACACCGCCGGGAGACACGTGGGCGGGACGCCGAACAGGTCGGTGAGCTCGGCCGACCAGGCCAGCTGGTCGATGTCGTACAGGAGCGTCCGCGACGCGTTCGACGGATCGGTGACGTGGACACCACCATCGGGGCCTCCGGTGAGACACCAGGTCAACCAGGTGTCGACGGTCCCGAACGCCAGGTTCGCGTCCCGCTCGACGCCGCCCTCACCGAAGAGCCACTCCAGCTTCGTGGCCGAGAAGTACGGGTCGAGCACCAGCCCGGTGCGCGACCGGATCAACGGTTCGTGACCCTCGTCGCGCAGCTGCTCGCAGCGTTCGGCGGTGCGGCGGTCCTGCCAGACGATGGCGCGGTGACGGGGCTGACCGGTCGTGCGATCCCACACGATCGTCGTCTCCCGCTGGTTGGTGATCCCGATCGCCGCGACCGTCGCGCCGGCGTGCTCGACCGCCGCGACGACCTCCGCGAGGGTCGTGATCGTCGCGTCGAGGATCTCGACCGGGTCGTGCTCGACCCATCCTGGGCGTGGGAAGTACTGCGGGAACTCGCGGTACGCGCGGTGCCGGACGACGCCGCGCTCGTCGACGCCGAGGGTGCGGACGCCGGTGGTGCCGGCGTCGATGGCGAGGACGACGCTCACGACGATTGGGTCGAGGGTCCCCGGAACACGTTGTGGTCACCGCGGACCCCGTCGGTCGGGTCACCGGTGGCCGGTTCGCCTCCCGCCGCTTCCGCGACGGTGCCGTCACCGAGGTGGGCGGTGAGGGTGCGGGCCAGCTCTCGTCGGGAGGGCGGAAACTCGAAGATCATCCGAGCCCCGTTCCCCGTCGTGACCAGCACCTGCAGCATCGGCCGGGCCCGGCGGACCCGCCCCAGCTGGAACCACTCGTACCGCTTCCCGAGGACCAGGTCGTTCGGTCGGGGGAGGTGACGTCCCCGCCGGGGGAACAGCAGCAGCCGGCGATTGGTCAGCACCATCACGTACCGGTGCCGCCCCAAGAAGAGCAGCGGCACCCGCCGCAGCTGCGCCGCCCAGCAGAAGCCGTAGGCGACGACCCGCTCACCCTCGACGAGCGCCCCATGGGTCGCCGCCACGGTCTGTTCGAGACGACGGCCCATCGCAAGCGAGGCTACCGGCCGTATGGATCGGTGGCGTGCCGGGTCAGGATGGTGCGACACCCGAGTGGAGGAGAACGCCGATGCGGATCGGGGTCCTGACCGGTGGCGGCGACTGCCCCGGACTGAACGCGGTCATCCGGGCCATCGTGCGGAAGGGCGAAGGGATCTACGGGCACGAGATCCTCGGGTTCCGTCACGGGTGGCGCGGCGTCCTCGACAACGAGCTGACCGAGCTCACGGTCGCGTCGACCCGCGGGATCCTGCACCGCGGCGGCACGATCCTCGGCACGTCACGCACGAACCCCTTCCAACGCGACGACGGGGTCGCCACCGTCCAAGCCACGCTCGCCCGCGAGCACGTCGAGGCGCTCATCGCGGTCGGGGGCGAAGACACCCTCGGGGTCGCGGACAAGCTCGGGGCTGAGGGCGTCGCGTGCATCGGCGTGCCGAAGACGATCGACAACGACCTCTCCGCGACCGACGTCACCTTCGGGTTCACCACCGCAGTGCAGATCGCCACCGACGCCATCGACCGGCTCCACACCACCGCCGAGAGCCACGACCGGGTCATGGTGGTCGAGGTCATGGGCCGCCACGCCGGGTGGCTCGCGCTGTCCGCCGGGCTCGCCGGCGGCGCCGACCTCATCTTGATCCCGGAGCAGCCGTTCGACCTCGACGAGCTCTGCGAGCGGCTCCGGCACCGTCACGCCCGCGGCGCGGGGTTCTCCATCATCGTCGTCGCCGAAGGTGCCGAACCGGTCGCGGGGACGATGACCGTCCAGGAGGGCACCGCCGACGAGTTCGGTCACGAGCGCCTCGGCGGGATCGGCAACGCCATCGGCCCCGAGATCGAGGCCCGCACCGGCTACGAGACGCGCGTGACGATCCTCGGGCATGTCCTGCGGGGCGGGACCCCCACCGCGTTCGACCGGATCCTCGCCACCCGGTTCGGGCTCGAGGCGATCGACGCCGCCCACGAGCGCGACTTCGCCACCATGGTGGCGTTGCAAGGAACCGACATCGTGCGGGTCCCGATCGCCGACGCGGTCCGCGAGCTCAAGACGGTCCCGGCGGCGCTGCTCGACACCGCGGCGGTGTTCTTCGCCTAAGACCCGAGCGCGGGCGGACAGCGAGCCGACCCGGCGACCCGACGCGCCAGACTGGTCGGGTCGCGGTCGGGTCCCGACCGCCCGAACACAGGAGTGGAGGACCTCCGATGGGCTCGGCGCTCGACGATCTGCTCGACCTGTTGGAGCTCGAGACGCTTGAGGTCAACCTCTTCCGGGGTCTGAGCCCCGACGAGGACCGCCAACGGGTCTTCGGCGGCCAGGTCGCGGCGCAAGCGCTCGTCGCCGCGGGCCGCACCGTCGAGGCCGGCCGGCCCGTCCACTCCTTGCACGCGTACTTCCTGCGGCCCGGCGACCCGAACATCCCGATCGTCTTCGAGGTCGACCGCATCCGGGACGGGAAGTCGTTCACCACCCGGCGCGTCGTGGCCATTCAGCACGGCCGCGCGATCTTCAACCTCCAGTCGTCGTTTCATGTCATCGAGACCGGCCCCGACCACTCGGCGCCCATGCCGCCGGTCCCGGGACCGGACGAGCTCCCCACCTTCCGGGAGCGCATCGAAGGATCGGGGACCCGACTCGGACCCGAAGCGACCGGGTGGCTCCTCCGCGAGCGACCCATCGAATCGCGTCCCGTCGACGACCCCCACTTCCTCGCGCCCTCGCCCCGGCCGCCGGCCCAAGACGTCTGGATCCGGTCGAACGGCCTACTCCCGGACGATCCGCTGATCCACGCCTGCGTCGTCGCCTACGCCTCGGACCTGACGTTGCTCGACACCGCGACGCTGCCGCACGCCATCGGCTACGACGGGGCCTTCATGATGGCGAGCCTCGACCACGCCATGTGGTTCCACCGCCCGTTCCGCGCCGACGAGTGGCTCCTGTACCACCAGCTGAGCCCGTCCGCGTCCGGCGCTCGCGGTCTCGCCCTCGGTCACGTCTTCCGCGGTGACGGCAACATCGCCGTGACCGTCATGCAGGAGGGACTGATCCGCCCCCTCGGCCCCGCCGCGCACTGACATGTCCGCCGACCGGCCGGTGGACCTGCGGTCCGACACCGTCACGACCCCGACGGACGAGATGCGAGCCGCGATGGCCGCGGCGCCGGTCGGCGACGACGAATACGGCGAAGACCCGACGGTCAACCGGCTGGAGTCCCTCGCCGCAGCGCTACTGGGCAAGGAAGCCGCGTTGTACGTCACCTCGGGCACGATGGCGAACCAGCTTGCGCTGCGGGTCCTCGGGCGACGCGGCACCGATGTCCTGTGCGGAGAACGCGCGCACGTCTACCGCTACGAGCATGCCGCCACCGCCGGCAACGTCGGGGTGCAGCTCCGTCCCGTCCCCGACGCCGGGGGACGGTTCACCGCCGACGCGGTGCACCGCGCCGCCCACGACGCCGAGCAGCACCTGCCCCCATTGTCCGCGGTTGCGATCGAGAACACCCACATGCCGGCCAGCGGGCGACCGTGGCGCGCCGGGGAGGTCACCGAGGTCGCTGACGCGGCTCACGACCACGGGCTCGGTGTCCACTGTGACGGGGCCCGGATCTGGAACGCGTCGGTCGCGCTCGGCGTCGCCCCCCGAGAGCTCTGCGCGCCGGTCGACACGCTCATGTTCTGCCTCTCCAAGGGCCTCGGCGCCCCCATCGGGTCCGTGCTCTGCGGACCCCGCGAGGTGATCCGCTCGGCGCGCGACGAACGGGCCCGGCTCGGTGGCGGATGGCGGCAGGCCGGAATCATCGCCGCGGCCGGGCTGGTGGCCCTCGAGACGATGGTGGAGCGGCTCGCGGACGACCACGAGCGGGCCCGTCGGCTCGCCGAGGCGCTCGCGGCCCGATTCCCCGACAGCATCGACCCGTCGACCGTCGAGACCAACATTGTCTGCGCCGACGCCGCCCACCTGCCGACCACGATCGTCGACCGGCTGGCGGCACGGGGGGTGCGCTGCGGCATGATCGACGCGGTGACCGTACGCTTCGTGACCCACAAAGACGTCGACGACGACGGCCTGGATCGCGCTATCGCGGCCCTCGACGACCTGCTCAAGGAGGACTCATGAGTCGCGTGCTCATCACCGGATGTTCAACCGGGTTCGGTCGGGCGGCCGCGGTCGAGCTCACCAAGCGGGGCCACGACGTGATCGCAACCGCCCGCAAGGTCGGCACTCTCGACGACCTCGACGTCGCCGCCACGCTGCCGCTCGACGTGACCGACGCTGACTCGGTGCGCGCCGCCGTGGAGGGAGCCGGTCCGCTCGACGCGCTCGTCAACAACGCCGGGTTCGGGGTCGTCGGCCCCGTCGAGCGCGTCTCCCTCGACGACGCTCGACGGTGCATGGAGACGAACCTCTTCGGCACCGCGCGCATGATCCAGGCGGTCCTGCCCGGGATGCGGGACCGGGGCACCGGGACGATCGTGAACGTCTCGTCGGCGGCAGGTCGCATTGGCGTCCCACTCGACGGCTTCTACTCCGCCTCCAAGTGGGCGTTGGAGGGCCTGTCCGAAACGCTGCACTTCGAGGTCGGGCACTTCGGCATCCGGGTCCGGATCGTCGAGCCCGGCTTCTTCGAGACCGAGTTCCACGGCAACACAGTGCGGCAAGGCCTCGACGACGCGCCCTACGACGAGCTGGACCGGCAGTGGCAGACGGCCCGCGACGTCCTCAACGGCGGCGCCGTCCCCGAGGGCGGCGAGGTCGTCGCCGGCGTGATCGCCGACGCCATCGAGAGCACCGAGCCGCGGCTGCGGTGGCCGGTCGGCGCCGACGCCGAGACGGCGATCGGCACCAAGGACTCGCTGTCGTTCGAGGACTTCGAGTCGACGATGCGGGAACTGCTCGGCCTGGCGTGGTGAGCGAACCCGACGCCGAGACGCCGGCCAGCGCGCTCGCCGTCTACGCGCACCCCGACGACCCCGAGATCTCCGCCGGCGGGACCCTGGCCCGATGGGCCGACGCCGGCGCCCAAGTCTGGGTGCTCATCACCACCCGCGGCGACAAGGGCACCACCGACCCTGACGCCGACTCCGACGCGCTGGCCCGGCTCCGGGTCGAGGAGACCGCCAAAGCGGGCGAGGTGCTGGGCTTCGCCGATCACATCCACCTCGACTACGGCGACGGAGAGCTTCCCGACGACCTCGACCTGCGTGCCGCGATCGTCCGGCAGGTCCGGGAGCTGCGACCCGAGGTGGTTCTCTGCCCCGACCCCACCGCGGTGTTCTTCGGCGACGCGTACTTCAACCACCGTGACCATCGGGTCACGGGCTGGGCGACCCTCGACGCCGTCGCCCCCGCGGCCGGGAACCCGCACTACTTCCGGGACCAGATCCTCGCCGGCCTGGCCACGCACCATGTGCGCGCCATCTACCTGTCGGGGACGCTCGAGCCGAACTGCTGGGTCGACATCAGCGACGCGCTCGAGCGCAAGATCGACGCCTTGTTCTGTCACGCCAGCCAGCTCACCGAGACCGGCGACTGGTTCCGCGAGTTCCTGCGCGAACGCGCCGAAGAAGCCGGGCGGACCGCCGGTGTCCGCTACGCCGAGGCGTTCCGGCGCCTGAGCTTCGGCGCCTGATCAGCCCCGCGGGCGGCGCTTCCACTCCGCCATGGCCCGCAGGACCAGCACCGCGACGATCCCGACGCCGATCGCGCCCGTGAGCGCCCCCGCGAGCGTCCCGACGACCTTCGAGGTGTTGCAGTTGCCGGTGCAGCCCACGTCGACGAGCCCGTAGCCGATGATCCCGCCGAACAGCCCGGCGAGCACGACGCTCACGAACGCGAGCAGATAGGCGCCTCGCGACGGCAGACCGGCCGGTACACCACCGGCGTCGAGCTCGTCGTCCTCGGCCACGGCCCGGATCGTACGGCCAGGGGCCGCCGGTAGGCTCAACGGCGATGCGAGAGTGGCTCGTCGCCGGCGCGCTCGTCGAGATCGACGGCGCGCTCCTCCTCGTGCGCAACGAACGCCGGGGCGGCCACTCCGACTGGACGACGCCGGGGGGCGTCATCGACGCCGACGACCAGTCGCTGCTCCATGGCCTCACCCGAGAGGTCTACGAGGAGACCGGCCTGCGCGTCACCGCCTGGGAAGGCCCGCTGTACGAGGTGCACGCCGTCGCCCGCGACATGGACTGGCGGCTGCGGGTCGAGGTGCACCGCGCCGTCGAGTTCGACGGCGAGCTGCGTGTCGCCGACCCCGACGGGATCGTCGTGGAGGCGCAGTTCATCGAGACCCCCGACTGCCTGGATCGACTCGCCGACGGCGCCCCCTGGGTCCGGGAGCCCCTCGTCGAGTGGCTCGCCGAACGGTGGGGCCCCGACGCGGCGCGCGGCTACGCGTATGACGTGCGCGGCCACCGCCGCGAGGAGCTGTCGGTGGAGCGCACCCTCCCGATGACGGGGTGAGCGTCCCCGCCGAGCCCGGCATCCTGCACGTCGACCTCGACGCCTTCTACGCCTCGGTCGAGCAGCACGCCGACCCGAGCCTGCGGGGCCGACCCGTGGTCGTCGGCGGGCTCGGCCCCCGCGGTGTCGTCGCCGCCGCCAGCTACGAGGCCCGACGGTTCGGGATCCAGTCGGCCATGCCGATGGCCCGCGCCCGGCGGGCCTGCCCCGACGCGGTGTTCCTCGCCCCCCGCTTCGACGCGTACACCGACGCCAGCCGCGCGGTGATGGCGATCCTGGAGTCGTACACGCCGCTCGTCGAGCCCATCTCGCTCGACGAGGCGTTCCTCGACGCACGCGGCGCCCTCCGGCTCCACGGGCCGGCGCGAACGATCGCCCTCGACATCCGGGCCCGGGTCCGGGCCGAGACCGGCCTCATCGCCTCCGTCGGCCTCGCCACCACCAAGCTGCTGGCCAAGATCGCCAGCGACCTCGCCAAGCCCGACGGGTTGCTCATCGTCGAGCCCGGGACCGAGCTCGACTTCCTCCACCCCCTCGACGTCGGGCGGCTCTGGGGTGTCGGCCCCGCCACCCGGCGTCGACTCGAGCGGCTCGGCGTGCACACCATCGGCGACCTCGCGGCCATCCCCGAAGCCACGCTCTGTCACACCGTCGGCGACGCGCACGGCTCACACCTCCACGCCCTCTCGATCAACGACGATGAGCGCCCGGTGGAACCCGACCGGCACGCCAAGTCGATCGGGCACGAGGAGACGTTCCCGACCGATGTCACCGACCGGCATCGCCTCGAGATCGAGCTCATGCGATTCGCCGAACGGGTCGCCGTCCGCCTCCGCGAGAGCGGGGTCGCGGCTCGCACCGTGCAGCTCAAGGCGAGGTACGGCGACTTCCGGACCATCACCCGATCCCGAACGTTGCCTGAACCCACCGACGTCGCCCAGGAGCTGGTCACGGTCGGGCGCGAGCTGCTCCAAGCGATCGACCTCGGTGACGGCCTTCGACTCCTCGGTCTGTCGGCGCAGCAGCTGGTGCCGGTCACCGAGGTCCAGTGCCGCCTCCCGCTCGGTGTCACCAGCGCCGAGAATGCTCGGCACGCCTCGCTCGAGCGCACGATGGACGACGTCCGGGCCCGCTACGGCGACGACGCGGTGACCCGCGCCCCTCGAGCCCCCGCCGGCCCCGATCGGACCCGGCCGTGACGATCCGGGTCGGGATCGTCGGCTGCGGGCACATCGGCTTCATCCACTCGTACACGCTGCACCAGCTCGTCAAGCACCGACTCGTCGACGCGCGCGTGACCGCCACGTACGACGTCGTCCCCGAGCGTGCCGCCACGTTCGCGCTCGCCCACGGCGCCGTGGCCTGTGACGACGTCGATGCCGTGCTCGACCAGGTCGACGTGGTGTGGATCTGCACCTGGACCGCCGCCCACCAGGACGTCGTGGCCGCGGCCGCGGCTCGGGGCCGGGCCATCTTCTGCGAGAAGCCCCTCGCGCCCACCCTGGCCGGATGCGAGGCCGTCGCCGGGATGCTGTGCACCGTCCCGCACCAGGTCGGGCTGGTCCTCCGCCACGCGCCGGTCTTCCAGGCGCTCGTCGACGAGGTGACGAGCGGCCGGTACGGGCGTCCCCTGGCCGTCGTGTTCCGAGACGACCAGTACTTCCCGGTCCAGGGCGTCTACGCGTCCGAGTGGCGGGCCGACGTCGCGCGCGCGGGCGGCGGGACGCTGTTCGAGCACTCGATCCACGATGTCGACGTCCTCCGCTGGCTCCTCGGTGACCCGGTGACCGTGCGCGCCAACCTCGCGTCGCGGTTCGGGCATCCGGGCATCGACGACGTCGCGGCGCTGACCCTCACCTTCGCCGACGAGAGCATCGCCACGCTCACCAGCGTGTGGCACCAGATCCTCAGTCGGGGCTCGACGAGACGGGTCGAGGTGTTCTGCGACGACGCGCTGCTGTGGCTCGACGACGATTACACCGGACCCCTCCACGTCGAGACGTCCGACCGGGTCGACACCATCGCCGCCGAGCCGCCGCGCTGGGTGAGCGACCTGGCCGTGCCCCCCGCCCTGACCCGCATGGTGGGGGAGTACGCGCCGGCGACGAAGTCGTTCCTCGATGCGCTCGCCGCCGACGGCGCCGCCGCGACCGGATTCCCCGACGCGGCGACCGCGCTGGCCGCACACCGGGTGGTCGACGCGGCCTACCGGTCGGCGGCCACCGGGGGGGAAGCAATCACACCGCTTCCGCGTTGAGAGGGGAGGGGGGCTGCGCGACAATGTGACGGCCGCCCACCCGACGGCCCCAGGGGCCCCCGAGACGGGCCTCGCACAGAGGAGCTCCGCCCAGCGCCATGCCGCTTTCCGAAGACGAGCACCGGATCCTCAAGGAGATCGAGGCCAACCTCTCGGTCACCGACCCCAAGCTGGTGCAGCAGGTCTCCGACACCACCCTCTACCGGCACGCGGCCCGGATGATCAAGTGGGCCGTCGCCGGGTTCGTCGGCGGCCTGGTGGTCTTGGTGACGACGTTCACGAGTGTCCTCGCGCTCGGCGTCGTCGGGTTCTTGATCATGCTGTTCTGCCTGCTCGTCATCGAGCGCAACATCCGCAAGATGGGGCGGGCGGGGCTCGAGAGCTTGACCGGATCCCTTCGCGGCGGCGCCCTCAAAGGCGTCTTCGGCGACGCTGGTCGCCGGTGGCGTGAGCGCTGGAACCGCGACGACGACGCCACCTGACCGTCGCACCGACGGGATGGGCTTCAGCGCCCCGCAGGCGGCGCGCCTCGCCGGCTGCTCACCCTCGCAGCTCGACTACTGGGACCGGAGCGGGCTCATCGTCGCCCGTCCCGCCGACCCCGACGGCGCGTACTCGTTCCGGGACCTGGTGGCCTTGCGGATGGTCCGCTCCCTGCTCGACGCCGGGTTGCCCCTCGCCCGGATCCGCCGGGCGGTGGCGGCGATCATCGACGCCGGCGACGACATCGCGGGTCTGCGGATGGTGACCGACGGGGAGCACGTCTGGGCCTGCCGCGACGACGGCCAGATCCTCGACGCGCTCCGCCACGGCCAGCTCGCCTTGTTCGTCGCCGTCGACCAGATGGCGGCCGACGTCGACGCCGAGGTCCGGGCCTTCTCCCAGGACCGTCAGACCTTCGTCGACCGGCTCCGCGGCAGCGACCACCCCGCCGGGTCGGGCTGACCCCGGGGTCGCGTCGCGAACTGGGCCCGCAACCGGGTCCGGAGGTCGAGACTGGACTCCAAGGCGCGCAACACCGCTTCGGCGTCGCGCCACGCCGCATCCCCCGAGCCGGACTCGGGCGGCGCGTCGCCGTAGCGCGCGGCGGTGTACCGGTGGGCGAGCGACGTCAGCGGGGGCGAGATCCCCGGGTCGACGCGCCCACGCAGACCCGACGCGAGCTCCAGCGGTGTGAGCGACACCGGCCACCCGACGCCCGCTTCGCGGAGCTCGTCGAGGACCTCGGCCCAGGCGCCGCCGATCAAGGTCGCCGGGTCTGACCCGGCCCGGCGTCGGCTCCGCCGGCGGCGCTTCCGGGCCGCCAGGAACGCCGCGGTCAGGGCGACGCCGATCAGGAGCACCGCGGCGATGAAGAGCACACCGCCGAGCACCGAGCTGCTCCCTCCGGTCGCGGTGCGGGTGACGGTGGCGCCGCGGCCCGCCGCGGCCGGTGGCGATCCCGTCCCGCTCCCGTTCGGTGTCCCGGGCGCGGCGGGCGTCGTGACCGGGGTGGTCGCCGGCACCGGCGTTTGCCGCGGCGTCGGCGTGCCGACCGTCGGGGGCTCGCCCGGGAGGTGGCTCTCACCGGGGAGCGGGCCCGCGGGGGTCGGCTCGAACTGATTGGTCCACCCGATCCCCGCCAGCCACACCTCGGGCCACGCGTGCGCGTCGTCGGTGGTCACGTGATAGACGCCTTTGGCGTCGGGTGTCCCTTGCGCGTATCCCACCGCGAGCCGGCTGGGGATGCCGGCGAGCCGAGCCATGACGGCGTAGGTGCTCGCGAACTGCACGCAGAAGCCGCGTCGCTGTTGGAGGAAGGTTGACATCGCGCTGGCGTCGTCACCGAGCATCACCGTCGCGTCATAGGTGAACGATCCGCTGCGGAAGAAGTCGCGCAATGCGGCCGCCTGGTCATAGGGAGTGGTGAGACCCCGGACCGCCTGTTGCTCCGTGGCGCGCACGTTGGCGGTCACGCTCGCCGGGACGGCGAGGTAGCGGCGAAGTGACGCCGGTACCGGCGCCGCGGTCGCGGCCCGCGCCGCGGGTGTCGGCGAGAGCGACGGGAGGCGCGAGTCGACGGTGTACGTCAGACCGTTGACCGTGCTCTGGGAGGTGACCAGCGTCGCCGACGACTGCACGACCAGGGTGCCCGACCGGCTGATCGCCACCGGCTCGAACGCCGCCGGCATCCACCGCTCACCGAGGTTGCCGATGCGGTAGGTCTGGTGCAGGGCGCCGGATGGCACCGGACCGGACAACCCGGAGCCGACCGCGCCGTTGCCTTGCGCGTTCAGCGTCCAGGAGCCACCACCGGCTTCGCTGTACGTGTCGAGGGCGGTCTGGCGCCAGTACGCGGGCTGGGACGCCTGGACGGTGAAGACCTCCTGGCGGGCGCCTCGCACCAGCTGGTCTCCGACGTTGACGTCGGGAGGAACCTTCGTCTGGTAGCTGCCGCCCCCGCTCGAGCCGATGTCGGGGATGATCGGATGATCACCGCCGGGCAAGGCGGGGGCGACCGCGGCGCCGATGGCGACCGCGGCCACGCCGGCGAGGAACGCGGTGGCGAGCAGGCGAGGCACGTAGCCCCCGGCGCTGCGGCCCACCGGGGTGCGGCTCTGACCGAGGAGGACCTGGTGCTGCAGAGCGATGAACGCCACCGCGGCGACACCGAACCCGACGGTGCTCGGCACCCAGCCGTGGCTCGAGAACGCGCGCACACAGATCACGGTCATCATCCCGGGGGCGAGCGCGCCCACCGACATCCGATGCCGGAACGCCAGCGTGTCCGCGAGGCTCGCCACCAGCCACATCACGAACACGGCCAGGAGCACCGTCCCGTCGGTTGCCCGGATCGGCACCGTGCTGTGCTGCACCAGGGTCCAGCCGGCCTGGACTCGGTCCGTGAGCCGGGAGATGGTCGCGGGTCCGGGCGCGCCGAGCAGCCCCGCGGTGTATACGACGAGGCCGAGCGCCGCGATCGCCGCCCCGCGCGTCCCCGACCGGGTCCAGCGGCGGGTGATCCACCCGATCGCGTGGGGGAGTAGCGCGGCCCCGACCAGGGGCCCGACGTACGCGTCCGACGTGAAGGCCGCGCCGAACGCGAGCGCGACCGTCGCGCTCAGCGCGGCGAGAGCGACCGAGACCGGGAGTTCGCGGGCTGCCATCGG